>NZ_JALCZP010000015.1:0-85262 GCF_023555435.1 Polaribacter sp. Z014 | reverse complement strand
CGCTCGAACACCCTGTTAAATAAACTGTTTTCAAGAAGAGTAACCAAACGGTCTTCGAGCGGAGTCGAGAAGCAAAGTCAATATGTATTCAGATTTAAGGAAACAACACAAGTTCTCGACTGCGCTCGAACACCCTGTTAAATAAATGGTATTCAAGAAAAGTAACAAAATGGTCTTCGAGCGGAGTCGAGAAGGATAAATAAAAAAATCCTTATCTTAGAAAAAAAAATGGCTGGATACGTATACATATTACAATGCTCTGATGGCACCTATTACACGGGAAGTACAAGAAATTTGGAAAAAAGATTAGCAGAGCACCAATCAAAAAATGGAGCTAATTACACTAAAACCAGATTGCCAGTAATATTAGTCTTTCAAGAATTATTTTTAAATATTGCCGATGCTTTCTATTATGAAAAGAAAATTCAAAAATGGTCACATGCTAAAAAAAAGGCATTGATTGAAAACAATTGGGAACTCTTACCTATACTTTCAGAATGTAAGAATGATACACACTTTAAAAATAAAAAGTAAGGAAGATATACAAGTTCTCGACTCCGGTCGAACACCCTGATAAATAAACTTTATTCAAGAAGAGTAACCAAACGGTCTTCGAGCGGAGTCGAGAAGCATACCCAATAAGTATTAAATTCAAAGAAACCATACAAGTTCTCGACTGCGCTCGAACACCCTGTTGAATAAACTGTATTTAAGAAGAGTAGCAAAACGGTCTTCGAGCGGAGTCGAGAAGCGTATCCAACAAGCATTCAATTTTAAAGTAATAATACAAGTTCTCGATTCCGCTCGAACGGACAATTGAAAGTTAAATCTATTTAGTTACAGAGTTCTAAATAGATTTTTTAGGTTCAAAAATAAATTGAACGATTAAAATGGATATTGATATGAATAATCCTAAAACAGAAACCCCTTGCCAACCGTAATGTTCCCAAGCAAAAGCTCCTAAAAATGTACCGATTGCACCACCAATAAAAAAGCCGACCATATAAACTGTATTCACACGATTTCTAGCTTCCGGATTCTTTGAAAAAATAGTAACTTGATTGGTAATATGTAATACTTGCATTCCTAAATCTACTATAATTACTCCCAACGCTAAACCGATTAGTGAATATCCAGAAAAAAGGAAAATTAACCAGGAAATCATCAATAATATCGTAGAGAAGATAATAAGCCTCTTTTGTTTATATCTATGACTTATTTTGCCTACAACGGTAGCTCCAAGTGCCCCTACAATACCAAAAACACCAAAGGCTCCGGCAATATCACTTTCGTAATTGAAATGGTCTTCCATTAGAAAAACAAAGGTGGTCCAAAAAACACTTAAGCCCGCAAAACCAAGTCCACCACGTAAAGCAGCCAATCGTAACGAAGGTTCTGTTTTAAAATAATGTCCTATAGATTTTAACAAACTTCCATAACTACCTTTGTAATTTGGTTTTATTTTTGGCAATTTATATTGAAGTAAAATAAAGAGCAACACCATGAGTACTGTTGCGGCAGAAAACATAAATCGCCACCCAAACCATTTTCCGATAACACCACTTATAACACGACTTCCTAGAATACCAATTAACAATCCGCTCATTACAATACCAATGGCACGTCCTCTGCCTTTATCATCTGATAATTGTGCGACCATCGGGACAAATAATTGTGGTAATGCTGATGAAAAACCAATAAAAAAACTACTTATAATTAGAAGAGATAAAGAGGTTGATATTGATGCAGCAATAAGTGACAGTATCATTAAAGCAAAATCGAACTGTAATATTTTTTTATTAGAAACTTTATCACCTAAAGGGACGATAAACAATAAGCCAAAAGCATATCCGAGTTGTGTAGCTAACGGAACTTTGCTAATCGCAGATTCGCTAACACCAAACTCTAAAGTCATTTTGTGCAGAAGAGGTTGGTTGTAATAGAGGTTTGCTACAACAAGTCCAGCAGCTATACTCATTAAGTATAATACTGAATTTGATAAATTTTTACTCATATTTTAAAACTTAAGAATACCTTTAAATAAAGGATCAAAGGTATTAAACTCTAAAATTTTATAAGTAATTAAATCCCTAATTAATTTATCTAATTTTAATGCTCTTTATTTCTAAATTAAGTAGCTGCAACACCTAAGTTTCGTTTAAAAAACTGATTAAAATTAGCAACTTCATTAAAACCTAAAGTATACGCAACTTCTGCTATCGATTTATCCATTTGGTGCAGTATTTTACTATTATCATCTATTAGGTAGCGTCGATAAAATGGTCTGATTCATATAGTCAATTCCCTAAAACATCTATTCCTTATAGAAAAGAATGTAAATAGTTTTACCTTTGAAATATTCATCTTAAAAATTTATATTACATAATATATTTGATCCTTAAGTTGATATAATTAGTTTTAGAATAAGATTCAAATTAAAACAAAATGTATAAAAATAAAAACATAACTCTCTTTTCTCATATACTCGTTTGGCTTGTACTTTTTAGCATGCCTTACTTGTTATCTTATGGTCAGGAGCAAGATTTGAATAGAATAATAGCACATTTTTGGGTTCCCATAACGTTTTATGCAATTATATTTTATGTCAATTATTTTATACTCATTGACAAATACTTATTTTCTAATAAAACAGTTCAGTTTGTACTTATAAATGTATTAATTATTGCGTTGAGTATTACATTTAAAGAAACCATAGAAGATTTTTTATTTGGCGAATCTTTAAAAAGATCAGCTAAAATGGAGGGAGTAGGGCCACCTATTAAAATGTTTATTTATATACAAATGCTATCATATATGGCACCTTTGTTATTTTCAATAGCCATAAAAACCACCAAAAGATGGGTACAAACAGAAGCAGCACGTAAAGAAGCGGCTAATTTTAAATTAAAATCAGAATTGCAACATTTGCATTATCAGTTGCAGCCACATTTCTTTTTTAACTCGTTAAATAATATTTATGCCTTGGTAGATATTTCTCCGGATCAAGCAAAAACCTCGATACACAGTTTAAGTAAATTGATGAGGTATATGTTATACGAAACCAATGTAGAATTGATATCTTTATCTAAAGAAATTGATTTTATGAAAAAGTATATCGATTTAATGAAATTACGTGTTTCCGATAAAACCATTGTAAATTATCATTTTCCGTCTGAAGAAACAGGAATTAAAGTTGCCCCTTTATTATTTATTTCGTTAATTGAAAATGCTTTTAAGCATGGTGTTTCGGCAAGTAAACCAAGTACCATTGAAATTAGTATTAGCACACAAGAAAAAACAGTCTTATTTACGATCGAAAATGATGATTTTCCTAAAAAATCGGATGATAAAAGTGGTTCTGGAATTGGACTTGTAAATATTGAAAAACGATTGGCATTATTATATCCGAATAAAAATAGTTTTAAAACGTTTGTAAAAGACAATCGTTTTGTAGCACAATTAGAAATTGAAACCAACTAAAATATGAGCAATATAAAAATTACCTGTGTTATTGTAGATGATGAGCCGATGGCGCTTAATTTGGTTGAAAGTTATGTAGAAAAAACACCTTTTTTAGTTTTAAAAAAGAAATGTAGCAGTGCTATTGAGGCGATGGAATTTGTGAAAAATGAGCCCGTAGATTTACTTTTTTTAGACATACAAATGCCCGATTTAACAGGTATTGAGTTTTCTAGAATGTTGCCTAAAGAAACGCGTGTTATTTTTACCACTGCGTTTGATCAATATGCGTTAGAAGGTTTTAAAGTAGAAGCGTTAGATTACCTTTTAAAACCTTTTGATTATGCAGAATTTTTAGCTGCTGCAAACAAAGCAAATACGTGGTTTGAGTTGGTGAAAGGAAAAAAACAGCCTATAGTTTCTGAGGAAAAAGAGTTTCTTTTTGTAAAATCGGAATACAAACAATTACGTATTAAATTGGCGGATGTCTTGTATTTTGAAGGCTTAAAGGATTACATTAAAATTTGGTTAAAAGACAATCCGAAGGCTATTTTAACACTAATGAGCTTAAAAACTTTGGAAGCAGAATTGCCTGAAACGCAGTTTATGCGTGTGCATCGTTCTTTTATTGTATCCTTAAAAAATATTGATGTTATAGAACGTAGTCAGATTGTAATTAATAAACAACGGATTACCGTTTCAGAAAATTATAAGCCTAAATTCTTGGACTTTGTCAATAATAATTCCTTGAATAATTAAGTAAATTTTGGTTCATCTATTAATACCTATTATTAAAAGACAAATTGATAGCATTGGTCTATTTCTTTTTATCAATGTATTAAATAAAATTACTTTTGATGTAACATAAAATCATAATTACAAATCATGAAAAAATTCGCATTAACATTAGTATTAACAGCTTCAATGTTTAGCTGTAGTAGTATTCAAAATATGGGGTCTAGCTCTAGTATTAAACAAGCAGCAACATTATTAGGTTCTTTAAGTTCTAACTCTACAGTACAACAAGTTACTAGTCTTTTCTCTTTATTAGATACTAATAAAGATGAAGCTATTAGCAGTACAGAAGCTATTGGTTCTGTAGCAGAAAACTTTAATGTATTAGATACAGATAGTAATTCTAGTTTAAACCTTACTGAGTTAACAGGTTTATTAGCGTTATTGAAATAATATAGTTTTGAATTTGTTAAAAGAAGGCATGCTTTAAAAGTATGACTTCTTTTTTGTTTTTATTGCTGAGAGATAGTCAAGGTTTTATTCATTGAAGCTTACTTAGAAATGACAAACATTTCTTTTAGGAGTAAACTTCTTACCATTTAGGCGAGATTATTGATTACATACTGTGTTTATAATCTGATAGTTACTTTTAAAACAATAAAAGAAATATAATTCCATCTATAAAATTATCCAATTCATAGATACAAATACTTAGTTTGTCTATTCATCAAAAAAAAACATTAAACCAATGTTATTTCTAGGAGTCTTAGAAGTATAGAAAAGAAAGTTTAATTTAAAAATATTAAAAATCATGAGAAATTTTATAAAATCATTCGTTTTACCATCTTTGTTTATCGTTGCTGTTGCAACACAAGTTTCTGCACAATCTCGTAGAACAACAACGACAACAACTACGACAAAAACTAAAAAGGCACCTGTTAAAAAAATCACTAAAACAACGAAAGTAACTCCTAAAGCTACAACTAGGAGAGTAGCAAGCACAAAGGTTACTTATAAAAAACCTACAAAAAAAGTAGTTTCTGTAAGAAGTGTGCCAAATAAAAGTGTTGTTAGTTATAAAGGGCAAAATTATTATTATTCAAATAATAAATACTATACACAATCTAGCGGTAGATATATTGTGATTGCTCCGAAAATTGGATTTAGAATAAATGTTTTACCAACTAATTATAATAGAGTACGTTTTAATAACTACAATTATTACAATGTAAATGGTACTTTTTACATTCAAACTAATAATCAATACGAAGTAGTTGAACCAGAAATGGGAACTATTGTTTATGAATTACCAAATGATTATGAAAAAGTAGTAATAGACGGACAAACGTATTATGAATATGCAAATATTCTATATGAAAAAGTACAAGTAGATGGTACAAGAGCTTATGAAGTAGTGGGTATTATTGATGTACAATAAAAGATATTGGTTGATTGATAAAGGAGGGTTATTGAAAAATGACTCTCCTTTTTTTATGTAATACTATTTTTTTTTATTGATAAAACTAGAATTACTCGGTAATTCAAAAATTTCTAAATTAAAATAGGGAACGGCAGCGATAACATGGTCAAAGATATCAGACATAATGTATTCGTAATTTTTCCAACGTTTGTCGCTACTAAAAGCATAAATTTCTAAAGGGATTCCTTGAGTACCAGGTACTAATTGACGTACCATAATCATCATTTCTTTATTGGTACCAGAATGATTTTCTATATAGGTTTCTATATACTTTCTAAAAACACCTATGTTGGTAAGGTTTCTGCCATTTAAAGGTAATTCTTTATTGATATTATTTTTCTGGTTATAGCCATTAATTTCTGCCTGACGACTTTCTAAATAAGTGGTAATTGCTTGAATTTTTTTAAGATCATTTACTTCCTTATCAGATAAATAATGAATGCTATTTAAGTTGATGTTTAAAGATCTTTTGATACGTCTACCACCAGAATCTGTCATTCCTCTCCAGTTTTTAAAAGAATCAGAAATTAGGGCATAGGTAGGAATTGTAGTAATGGTATTATCAAAATTTTGAACTTTTACAGTAGATAGATTAATTTCAACGACGTCACCATCTGCACCATATTTTTCAAAAGTAATCCAATCTCCAATTCTTACCATATCATTTATAGAGACTTGTATACTAGCAACAAAACCTAAAATGGTGTCTTTAAAGACCAAAATAATAACGGCAGAAGCAGCTCCAATAGTGGTAATAAACTTGATAAATTCTATACCTGTAATAATGGCAAAAGCAGATAGAATTCCGAATGTCCAAGCAAAGATCATAAATACCTGAGTATAACTATCTATAGGTTTGTCTTTTAAGCGAGGTACCGTTTTTAAGTAATCTTTAAGAGCATTTAAGAGGCTTCTTACAATCCAAAGTATTAAAACAATGGTAAAAACCTCTAAACTTTTCTGAATTATATTTTCTATATATTGGAAATCTACAAATACAAAAGGCGTACATTCTAAAGCAAAAATTAACGGGATGATATGCGCTATATTTCTAGGGACTTTATTTTTTACTAATAAGTCATCAAAATTGGTTTTACTTTTAACAGCAAACTGAGTAAATAGTTGGACAATAATTTTTTTAACGATAAGATCAATGATAAACGCAATAATTAGCACTGCTAAAAGTAAGATAGCCATATTTATATAGGCAGCCAATGTTGCAGAAATCCCTGTCTTTACTAAATAATCGTATAATAAATGATCCGTATTCATAAATGTACAAGTTTTAATGAAGATTTTGTTTTCTTTAAAATAGGCTTTTTATCAAACCTAAAAAGTATGACGTTGCTCGTCTATAGAAGATGCGCTTAATAATTTATTAAATAGTTTTATACTATCAAAATTGCGAGTAATTTCATCCGATACCGCAATTCCAGAAATACCAGTTTCTAAAATAGCAGTCACATCGTCTGTGGTAATTAAACCTGCACCAATAATTGGGGTTTCGGTTTTTAAGGCTTCTACAATTACAGTAAAACCATTTAAACCTAAAACGGTAAGTGAATTGTCTTTGGTTTCTGAACTTCTAAACGGACTTAAAGTAATATAATCTACTTTTTTACCAATTAAGGTTTTACAATCTTGTAATGTGTTTGCCGTACCACCAACAATTTGCCACGTAAATAAATGCTCTAGCGCTGTTGTTGCGCAGAAATCTATGTTTTCTAAATGAACACCATCTGCTTTTACTTCTTTTGCTATTTTATAATGATTGTTTAAAATTAACCTCGTTTGAAAATGAGACGTAATTTCTCTCGCTTCTAAAGCAAATTTTAAATATTTTTTTTCTGAAATACCATTCAAACGTAATTGTACTAATTCCGCTCCAGCTGAACACGCTTTTTGTATATTTTCTAGATGCTCTTTTGGTGAACTTCCTTGTGAGATGTAATGTAGTTTAGGAATCATAATGTATTCGTTTTTCGGTGAGAATTATGGCAATAAAAAAGTAAATTATTTAATAGATACTATTTTTGCATATTGCATAAAATAAGACTCAAATCGTTTTAAAATTGGGTGCATTTTATCAGAATAGATTACATATTGGCATTTATGAATACTTTGTGTAATAGCCATTAATGCTGCATACGCAGTTTTTTCTACCAAAAATTCAGCATCATCAATATTAAATATCTTTAATTGCGTGGTATTTACACCTTCTAATAAAAGTAATTTATTCATGGTTTTAGGCGTTGCAATAAGAACATCTACACCTTCAAATATTTCTGACTTTAACAGTTCAATGTGGTTTCTTTCATCACAAGCATAAACCCGTAATGCATCATATTTACTATGTTTTATAAATTCGTCATGCAATGCTACAGCTTTTTCAGAGTTTTCTACTAAAACCAATGCTCTTGGTGCACTACCAACTTCTTGGCATTTTAATTTGTGTAAAGTAGTAAGCACAAGTGTGGTTGTTTTTCCACTATCTTTTGGAGCAGTGCAATAAATATTGGCACCACTTTTAATAACAGGTATACTTTTGCTCTGAAAAGGAGTAGGCGCTGTTATTTCTAGAGATTCTAAAATCTCTTTTATATCTACATGTAATTTTTTAAATGGCATATCTAGAAAAAGGTAATTGTTGATTGTAAAAATGAAGGCAAAGATACAATTAATATTCACGTACCTATTTTTTTTGCTTGGTGCATTTATCTTGGAAATTTATGATAAAGTTTATATTGTATAAATTAAAATTAATGCTTTATGTTTATGATTAAATAACATTGTATGACAATTTCTTTTAATTTGATAATCTCATAATTTTAAAATATTTTTTTTTAACAATTTTCTTGGTACTATTTAATACTGCAATATGTACATCACAAATTACTGACTGTAAGTTGTTCTTGCTTTCTAAAGTAACTTTATTATTTAAAACGTCGTTTTTTTTACTATAAATGAGAGCACCTAGTATATTTATAATTTCACTGTAAACGTTGATTCATTTAATTGTAATTTATCATCAAAAGGAATAGTTCCATAGAAATTTTAGTACCTGCATAAAACCATGTTAAAAATGGTGAAAAAAGAAGTGTATTTATTTAAAATGACTAAAAGTTTTATTAAAATTAAACATACTTTTGATTTTTAAATTAACAAGATTTATAAGTGACATCAGAAATTAAAAAATACAGTTTTAAAGAAGGTTTATCTTATGAGTTTGAGCGTGTAAACTTAGCTGAATTATATACCAAAAATTTTGAAAGTTTAACGGTACCACATAGAGCAGATTTCTATCAGATTATATGGTTTAAAAAAGGACAACCAAAACATATGATAGATTTTAACCATCTAGACATTAAACCAAACACCATTTTATTTGTAGATAAAAATAGTGTTCAATGTTTTGATCCTTTAGTACCTATTGAAGGAGAGGTCTTGCTTTTTACTGATAATTTTTTCTGCAAAACAGAAGAAGATACTCAGTTTTTAAGAAGTAATATGCTTTTTAATGATTTACATACTATTTCTACCATTCAAGTTCAAGATTTGAAAACTATTTTTCACAGCTTTTTTCAACTTATAAAAAAAGAAGAAGACACAACTTTAGATTACTTTCATGCTGATATTCTTAGAAACTACCTTAAAAACATATTGTTATTGTCTGAAAGAGCAAGACAGAATCAAAATAATATAACAATTGATAAGGGAACAGATTTGGAATGTGTTATTAGGTTTAGAGACTTATTAGATGTTCAATTTCAATATCAGAAATCTGTAAGTAAATATGCGCTTCAATTAAATGTTACTCAAAAACGTTTAAGTAGGGCTACTTTAAAAATAATGGCAATTACACCAAAGCAAATGATAGACGCTAGAATATTATTAGAAGCTAAACGATTACTTGTGCATAACTCTGCTAGTGTAAAAGAAATAGGATATACACTTGGTTTTGATGAACCTACAAATTTTGTAAAGTTTTTTAAAAAACACCAAACCATTACACCAAAAGAGTTTAGAATTAAGTTTTAAAAATGGCGTAAAATTACCATCTAAAGTTGCTTTTGTATCATATTTTATTAAAGCACTTACCGCAAATTTGCTTCATAGTTTAACAATTATAAATGAAACAAATTAAAAAAAATGAAACTATTAATTGATGTATTAGGATGGTCTGGTTCTGTATTTTTAATTCTAGCTTACGGACTAACACTTGTAGAGAATAATAAACACGTTAACTACTCTAAGTATTTAAATCTTTTTGGAGCGCTTTTAATAGCCATTAATTGTTATTACTACAATGCCATACCGTCTTTTGTTTCTAATTTAATTTGGAGTATTATGGCTACTTTTACTTTATATAGAGTTAAGAGAAAAGAGCGCCGTTTAGCGAATGTTAAAGTAGTAGAGCATATATTCCTTTATCAACGTTTTCGAGAACTTATGATGAAGATAAAATCAAAGAATTATTAAGTGTTGCTAAGTATTTAATAGCCACAATACCAGTACTTAATTATTTAAATGCTGAGATTAATTTTTTATTAATCTCAGCATTTCTTGTATTAAAAAAAAAGATAAAATTACTTAGGTAGTATCAAAGTTATTTTATCTTTTTGCATACTCAAATTATCATGATAAATGGATAACTTATTAACCTTTGCAATCACTGTATTTACTGGCTTTTTCGCCATTACCAACCCAATTTCTAACATGACAGTTTTTGTGTCTTTAACACGAGGATTGGATAAAAAAACAAAAAGGGATATTAATAAACGAAGTAATATCATTGCTTTTGTTATTGTAACTGTTTTTGTGCTTTTAGGAAAGTATATTTTTGAATTGTTTAATATTAGTATTCCTGCATTTAAAATTACAGGAGGTATTTTAATATTTTACATTGGATTTGAAATGCTACAATCAAAAAAATCTGATGTGAAAAACATAAAAAATGTAGATATTGATGAAGATATTGCGGTGTCTCCATTAGCAATTCCTATTTTGGCAGGCCCAGGAACCATTGTAACTGCTATGAATTTTGTGGCAAATGTACAAACCATACACATTATTTTAGTAATTGCTATATTTGGTTCTATGAGTTTAATTACTTTTTATACTTTTAGATTGAGTGATTTAATAGTAAAAGTAGTGGGGAATAACGTAATTTCTGTTATTGGTAAAATAATGGGACTAATTATTGCCATTATTGGTACAGGTATGGTAATTACAGGTATTAAAATTACTTTTCATTTAATGTCTTAAGATTTTTAGTGAAATTTAAGGGCGAAAAAAAAGTAGTTATTGTTAAAATTTAGACTATCTTTTTACAAACACCAACATTTATCTTTATAACCGAGTAGCATGAAAAAAATATTAATTCTGTTTTCGCATCCAAAGTACGAAAAATCAAGAGCAAATTCTATACTGGTAGATCAAATTAAAGATAAAGAAGGAGTTACCTTTATTGATTTGTATGAACGTTACCCAGATTTTCATATAGATGTACCTAAAGAGAAGGAGTTGCTAAAAGAACATGATGTTATTATTTGGCATCATCCTTTTTATTGGTTTAGTTGTCCACCTTTAATGAAACAATGGATTGATATGGTTTTAGAATTTGGTTGGGCGTATGGGCCAAATGCAGATGCTTTACAAGATAAAATTTGCTTAAATGTAATAACTACAGGTGGTTCTAAAGAAATATATTGTTCTAAAGGTACCAATGGGTTTACTGTAAACCAGTTTTTAAGACCTTTTGAGCAAACTGCAAACTCTTGTGGTATGAGTTATTTACCGCCATTTGCGGTTATGGGAACTCATCATTTAAGTAAAGAAGCTTTAGCAGATTACGCCAATCAATACAGTAAATTAATAGAATTGTTACAGCAAGATTTTACTATAGAAAACTGTGCTGAACGTTTTTTTCTAAATGATATTCCAGAACTAAAAACCTCTTAAAAAATGACCGGAAGTTTACTTTTTCAAGCGATTATATTTTTAGCTGGAGCTATTATTTGTGTTTCCATAGCCAAACGATTCGGTCTCAGTTCTGTAATAGGTTATTTATTAGCCGGAGTTTTAATTGGTCCTTATGTTTTAGGTTTTATTGGAAATGAAGGGGAAGATATTTTACACTTTGCAGAATTTGGAGTAGTTATGATGTTGTTTTTAATTGGGCTAGAAATTGAACCAAAAAATTTCTGGAACATGCGAAAAACAATTATTGGTATGGGAGGCATACAAGTAGGAGGTACCATGTTGTTCTCTTATTTTTTGTTTACGCTTTTAGGGTTAGAATGGAAAGTAGCTTTGGTAATTTCTATGGCCGTTGCCTTGTCATCTACCGCAATTGCAATGCAAACCATAAAAGAAAAAGGTTTGATGAAAACCACATTTGGTACGTCTTCTTTTTCTATCTTATTGTTTCAGGATATCATTGTAATTTTCATGTTAGGTTTTATTCCGTTATTGGCAAATACAGATGGCAGCACTTCTACAGAAAACCATGGTAATACTAATAGTTTATTAGAGCAACTTCCTTTGGGTTTTCAAACCTTGGCTATTCTTTTATCTGTAATTTTAATTATTGTGGCGGGTAAATTTTTAATTGTTCCCATGTTACGTAAAGTAGCAAAAACAGAGGTTAGAGAATTGTTAATTGCTGCGGCTTTTTTAATTGTTTTCGGAATTTCATTTTTAATGGAATTTGTAGGTATAAGTCCTGCTTTAGGTGCCTTTTTAGGTGGTGTTGTTTTATCTAATAGTGAATTTAAGCACGAACTAGAAAGTACTTTAGAACCATTTAAAAACTTGCTTTTAGGATTGTTTTTTATGGCTGTTGGTGCTTCTATTAACTTTATTGTCATCGCAAATAATCCTTTAAAAATAGGAGGATTATTAATAGCCATTATTCTTATAAAAGCACTTGTTTTATTTATTACAGGACAAATTTTTAAGTTAAAATTAGATCAAAAATTACTACTAACCTTTAGTTTGGCACAAATAGGAGAATTTGCTTTTGTACTGTTATCATTTGCCTCTGGTCTTCATATTTTAGAACAAGATCAAATGGACATGATGTTGGTAATAACCGCATTAAGTATGTCTATTACGCCAATTATAAGTATTATTAATGAACGTTTTATACTACCAAAAATAGGCACGAAAGAATCTATAAAACGTCCGATGGATCATATTGCCAAATCTCAAAAAATTATATTGGTAGGTTTTGGGCACTTCGGGAGTACTATTGGACGCTTTTTACGTTCTCACGGAGTAGAAGCAACTATTTTAGACCATGATTCTAATCGAGTAGATTTTCTTAGAAAAATGGGTTTCGAAGTGTACTATGGAGATGCCACTCGTTTAGATTTGTTAGAATCTGCAGGTATTGCAGAAGCTAAAATAGTTATTTGTGCAACTAATAAAATATCGGTTTCTAAAGCTATTGGTAAAATAATTAAAGATAAATATCCACATGTGGAATTTATGATTCGTACAAAAAACAGATATGATGCTTACGAATTATTGAATCTTGGTAATGAACATGTGTATAGAGAATCTTTAGAGACTTCATTAACTTTAGCTAAAGATGTTTTGAGTAAAATGGGGTATAGAAAATACACCTTAAGTAAACAAGTTAAAAATTTCATCAAATATGACGAAGACAGCTTAAGGCGTTTATCATCCGAAGCAAAAGATGAAGAAAATTATATTTTTAAAGCAAGAATAGAGTTAGCGCAACAAGAAAAATTCTTAAATGAAGATTTAAAGAGAGGTATTGTAGAGTATGATAAACATTGGGACAGTGAATTTATTAGAAAATCGTTAAAGAAAGTTCAAAAAAAATAATCTAGTATGCGAAATGACATTCCTAATCTTGATTTTAATTCTAAAAAACCAGACAATAGCGGAATTGATATCTTAACTATTGAAAGTCTTTTTGTACGGAAACATGAGATTGCTCACCACCCAGAAAAAGCACATCAGGTTACCTTTAACATGATTGTTTTTTATACTGGTGGAGAAAGCAGACAGTTGGTAGATTTTGTATGGCATAACGTAAAAAAGAATACAGTAATCCATTTATCTAAAGGACAAATAACTGCTTTTCAATTTACCGAAGGGCTAAAAGGGTATATTATATTGTTTACCGAAGCGTATTTAAAAAAACAGATTCATTCATTGCCAAAAAATGAGTTAATCCGTTTGTTTAATGCACATTTATTCTCACCAGTTATTCAAGTTCCAGAAGACGATAATGTAATTACGTATCTGCAATTATTTTATGAAGAATATTCAGATATAGAAGAAGGTTACAATCAAGAAAACACGTATAATTCTTTATATTCTATCATTTTTTCAAAATTAGAACGTTTAAAACAATACCAAACATTTCATCTAAAACGGTCAGATAAATTAACCCATTTTTTAGATTTTAAATCACTTTTAGAAATTCATTTTAATACAAATAGAAATGCAGATTTTTATGCAGAAAAACTTCACATTACGTATAAACATCTAAACACCATTTGTAAAGATACCGTTGCAGTTACTGCAAAACAATTTATAGATGCCTTTGTGGTTTTAGAAGCAAAACGGCTCCTCATAAATTCGGATATTAAAAGTACAGAACTATCCTATTTTTTAGGATTTGAAGAACCTACTAATTTTATTAAATATTTTAAAAAACATACAGGATTAACCCCAAATAGCTTCAAAAAAACCTATTTATAGATATGTAGGTTCGATATTTACCGTTTTTAAAACCTTTTTCACCTATAGTTAACTGCAGTACTACTGTAATTTTGTCGTCATAAATAACAACAATTATGAAACAAACAATTACAGCAATAGCATTAGTGATGACAATAGTGTCATGTAAATCAGAAAAAGAATTAAATACAATAACAGAAATGGAATTATCAACTAAAGAAAAAACGGTAGCGGTTTTAAAAAGTATAGAAACCGGAGATGAAAAAGGAGTAAGCTATATTAATCCAACTAATTACGTACAACACAATTTGGCTGTGGCAGATGGTTTAGCTGGTTTTGGAGCATTATTAGCACAAGCACCTGAAGGTGGATTTAAAGTGAATACGGTAAGAGCTTTTGAAGATGGAGATTATGGTTTTGCACAAACGGAATACGATTTCTTTGGACCGAAAATTGGTTTTGATGTTTTTAGATATGAAAACGGACAAATTGTAGAACATTGGGATAATTTAATGGCAACAACTCCTGCAAATCCAAGTGGACACACACAAACAGACGGAGCAACTACGTTAACAGATTTAGATAAAACGGAAGCGAATAAAACTTTAGTATCTAATTTTGTAAATGATATTTTGGTAAACGGTAAAATGGACAAATTATCTGGTTATTTTTATGGAGATAACTACATACAACACAACCCAAATATTGGTGATGGATTGTCTGGTTTAGGACAGGCATTAGAAGCAATGGCAAAACAAGGTATAACTATGGTGTATACAACTACTCATAAAGTGCTAGGACAAGGTAATTTTGTTTTAACAATTAGTGAGGGAACATTTGCAGGTGTACCAACTTCTTTTTACGATTTATTTAGAGTTGAAAACAATAAAATAGCAGAACATTGGGATGTTTTAGAAACAATTGCAGCAGAGGCAGACAGACAAAATACCAACGGAAAATTTAATTTCCCTCAATAATTAATTTAATTTTTAGAGATTATTTAAAAATAGGCTGCCTTAAAAAGGTGGCCTATTTTGTGTATTATAAAAACATTTAACCAATTTTATTATGGTATTAATTTTTAAAACTAAACTTATAAAAAAAGAAAAAGAGAACCTTAATAAGATATCAAGGTAAATAACTTTAACTTTTATTTTAAAACTATAAATTAAGTTTAGCATCATTTTTGATTAATCATTAAAAAAAAAGATACAATGAGAAAATTGATATTAATGATGCTTATCTGTCTTGGTGGTGTTACCTATAATTATGGTCAAGAAGCACCTTTAAAAAAGGTGGATTCAAAGCATTTCAAAAATCTATATAGAGTAAATGATAATTTATATAGATCGGAGCAACCTAGCAAAAAGGGATTTAAAGAAATTGAGTTGATAGGAGTAAAGACCATTTTAAATTTACGTAGACTTAGAAATAACACCAAAAAGGCAAAGGACTTCAATTTTAATTTGGTGCATTATCCCATTAAAACAAAAGTATTAAATGAAGAAGATATTTTTAATGCGCTGCGTGTTATTAAAAATTCTATGCAGCCCGTTTTAGTGCATTGTTGGCATGGATCTGATAGAACAGGTACCATTATTGCGGCTTACAGAATGGTGCTAGATAATTGGTCTAAAGAGGAAGCTATAAATGAATTTCAGAAAGATAATTTAGGATATCATTACAAAATGTATCCCAATTTATTGGTGCTATTGAATAACTTAGATATTCAAAAAATGAAGAATAGATTGTAAGATTTATTTATCATTCTTAATAAAGGAATCGTTTAGAAGTGTAGATTTATCGCAAAAAAAACACCCAATAATTATAACATAAAGTGATAATTATTGGGTATTAAAAGATAAATCTTTTTTAATTATTTTTTACTTGAACCACTAAACTTGTAAGTAATACCAAAGTTTATTCCAAAAGAAGAATAAGGTACTTTTTGAGATAATTCAGTAGAATGAGAAGAGTCTCCTGCAGCAATGGCCGCTGCTTGTGCTGCTGCTTCTGTATGTGATAATTCATCTACATAAGTTGTATTACTAAAAACATTAGTAGCCATAGTCTCAAGACTTGGTGATGGTAAATTATCTAAAGAATATAAACCGCTTACCGCAACAGTACCATCTGCTAAAACAATGTTAGTATTGAATTCTGCTAACTCAGAATCTTTTCTTTTTAAACTAATTCCGTAATATTCTGCTTCAACAAAAAGAGAAAAATTTTCATCTAAATCAAATTTATACCCCAATGCCCCCACAAAACCTAAAGGAAAATGTCCGTGAAAGTCTTCTACATAGTTTGTTTCAGAGTAAGAGCCACTAGGTAGACCTTGAGCCGTAGCTTGTGCATCTGAAAAGTAAGATTTGCTAGAAACAACGGCTTCTGTTTTACCACCAACTTTTAATAAAGCACCAATACGTCCGTAAAAGTTTTCTGTAAATTTATACACCATAGAAGTAGATGCACCAAATGCACGTGCTCTTGCAATGGCATTTACTTCTGCAACACCAGGTACAGATGTTTTATTAATTGTTTGGTCTGCTCCGTTTAAATATCCTAAAGCTAATTCTAGTCCAAATTTTTCATTTAAAAAGTAAGTACCTCTTAATTGAAAATTTAAACCTTCTCCGTAACTTCCGTAATTGTTTTCTGTACTTGTTGTAGTTGTGGTAGTTCCTGTAAGCATTCCGGCACTACCCATTGCATAACCGGTACTTGCAGAAATTTGAAATTGTGCATAAGACACCGTACTAATTAAAATGGCTGCTACTACTGTAATTAATTGTTTCATAATTTAAAATTTTTGAATTATTTATTTATAAAATGATAGAAATTATAGGGATTATAATATCTCAAATAAAAGTATTTATTTTTTTAATATATAGAGATAATTATGAATACCATAAATTAAAATCGCCGTCAAATATACTTTTTTTTTAATAAGATTGATTGGCGTTATTAAAGGTAAATATTTTGAACTTAATTAGATAGTAAATCAAGAAAAATATTATAAAACATTACTCTTTAATTACTAGGTATATAGCTTTTAAATTAGGGTGCTTATTTGTGCTTTTAAGACTTAAACACGTTAAAAATCCCTTTAAATTGATAACACGATGAAAATATTTTTAGTTTACAAAAAGAGCTGATATTGTTTGTTTTTTACTTCAAAACTAATTTACCTAATTTAGTATTACCAGATAACCAAGCCGTATTTCTATCTACAAACTGAATGGCATAATAGGCGTCTTTGCTTACTTCTGTCCAAGATAAACCTCCGTTATTAGAAAAAGAAACACCTGTTTTACCTACAGCAAAAATTTCTAAGCCGTTGGTGTTTGGTACATATTGTACGCAGCTTTTGTAATTAGGTTCTTGTCCGTTGGCTACTAGCGTCCAAGTACGTCCACTATCTTTGGTAATGGCTTTATTTGCTTTGTTTTCTGAAGGATTTGAGTAATCACCACCCATTATAATTCCGTTATTTTTATCAGTAAAATCAATAGAATAAATGCCTTGTGGTCCGTTTCCTTGAATGATTGGAGTTTCAAAAATTTGCCAAGTATTTCCAAAATCATCAGATTTTAAAATACGTGCTTTTTTTCCTCCAGAAGCAATCCAAACCGTGCTTCCAATAGTTTTAATATTGGTGTTACTTGCTGCAAAAAAAGCTTCGCCTTCTTTAAATTCTGGTAAATTAGCACACGGAATTTTATGCCAACTATCTCCACCATCCGAAGTTAATAGAATAGAAGCACAATTTTCTGTTGGATCTCCTACTGCAATTCCGTGCAGGTTGTCATCAAAAAATTGCAAAGCATCATAAAAAACTTTCTCATGATTTTCGGTATATTTTAAGGTAGCTTTTCTATCTGATATCTGGTATAATAGGGCAGGATTTGCAATACTTAAAGCAAACACGGCTTTACCATTAGAAGCAATACTTCTAAAGTTCGGCCGTATAGAATCTTGATATTGAATTTTTAAGACCATAGTTTCTAATGCGGGCTCTTTACTATCAGAAAAGAAACCAATATCTCCATTAGAGCCTGCGTAAATAACTTCATTCTTATTGATAACCTGAATTGCACGGATGCTAACACTGTCTATTTTAAACTCTTTAATGGTAATAGCATTGATTTCTCTAGGTTGATAATTGTCTTTGCAAGAGACAAAAATTAGGAAACCAAAAATAAATATGATTATTCTCTTCATTTTTGATACTTTTATAGGACTAAAATAGCTGTTTTTTTTTGAACTATAAACTTATTTAATTTAGTTGCATATAATGTATTGCAAGATTAATTTTATAAACAAAAAAAAACTATTTTAGATTTCCACGTTTTTGGGAATAACAGTTTTAAGGACATCCACTAAAAAATAGTTGGATTTTTTTTAAATAAACAAATCATTTTTAGATAATGAAAAAAGCATTGGTAATTTCTGGAGGAGGAAGTAAAGGAGCATTTGCAGGAGGAGTTGCACAATATTTAATGAAGAAAGAAAACAAAGATTACGATTTGTATATAGGAACGTCTACAGGAAGTTTAATGGTTTCTCACCTAGCTTTAGGTAAATTAGATGAGCTAAAAGAGTTATATACCAACGTAAACCAAAAAACTATTTTTAGTAATAATCCTTTTAAAATTAAAAAAGTAGCCGGAGAAAAAGTAGTTAGTATTCGACATTTAAATACGATATGGAACTTTTTAAACGGAAGAAAAACTTTTGGGGAAAGTAAAAACTTACGGACTTTAATAAAAAACAAGATTACCAAAGAAATATACGATGAAATTAGAGAAAACAACAAAGAGGTTGTGGTTACGGTTTCTAATTTAACAGCCAATCAAATTGAATATAAGTCTATAAATGATTGTACTTATGATGATTTTTGTGATTGGATTTGGGGTTCTTGTAATTATGTGCCTTTTATGAGTTTGTTAGAAAAAAATAATTGTCAGTATGCAGATGGTGGTTTTGGTTCTTTAGTTCCCATTAGAGAAGCCATATTAAGAGGAGCAACAGAAATTGATGCCATTATTTTAGAAACAGAAGTTACTCAGTTTAATAAATTGCCTGCTACAAACCCGTTTTCTTTATTGTTTGATGTATTCGATTTTATGCTAGCACACGTAGAAAGACACAATATTACCATTGGTAAATTGGCAGCTACAAATAAAAATATTAAGCTAAATTTATATTATACACCTACGGTTTTAACTACAAATTCTTTAGTTTTTGATGAAAAATTAATGAGAAAATGGTGGAAATCTGGTTATAAATACGCAAAGTCTAAAAGAGAAGAGTTAATGAGCGAATTTAGACCCGATGTTTTAACCGATCAAGAAATAGAAGAAGGTATAGAAGATTTAGACAACTTAAATTTCTAAGCAGTATTAGCTAGAGCGTTGCGCTCAAAAATTCAATAAGTAAGACATAACACGCACGTTACAAAGTGCTTATATGAGCCTTTTGTAATCAATAATATTTGTATTAAGTAGAAAATGTTAACGGTATTGGCACGAGCGAGACGCTCGCGCTAGCGGAGATGATTTATTTGTAAAGAAATTAATATGATGGCAATGGTTAATAATCCGCTATCTACATATACCATCATTATAATTTCATTTTTATTTTTTAAAATCTACATACATGTTATTACCTGCAGGAGTTGCTAATTTAGAATTGTAAATCTCAGAATATTCTTCAACATTCGTTTTAAAATCACCTTTAGATCCGGTAGTAATATAAGTTATAGTTCTTGCTAATAAAGGTTCTGTTGGGTCTCCTAATTCACCTAAATTGTTATAATCTTCTTCCAATTGAATTCCTGGTAATGTTACTCCGGGAGTAAAGCCATTAATTTCATCTTGATCGTCTTTATTAGATATTTTTAATACAATAGGTTGCATTGCATACGTATGATTTGTGTTTAAATCAGCACCTGTTCTAGAATAATCTTCAGAGTCATATAAAGTAATAGACCCAACTTGTTTTCCTACTGTTGTTGTACCTACAAGTTTAACATCTATATATGGTCTTAAAGCATTTATAACCAATTCTGATGCAGAAGCTGTGCTACCAGAAACTATAAAATAAACACTAGTAAGATTTAGACTATTTATAGGCTCTTGTAAAATAACACTTCCATTTTCATCGGTATTATTAATTTCATTTGTAAAATAATTAATCAAATTATCAGGAGTAAAGACTTTCATTGCTTTTTCATTCCATACTTGTTTAGAAAAAATGTTATCAGTAGGTTGTGTGCTTATCATACTACCTAAATAGGTTGCTGTTCTAACAGAGCCACCACCGTTGTACCGTAAATCTATAATTAATTTATCTACAAGTTCTGTTTTAAAATCATTGAATGCTGCATTTAATTCGCCATCAAAAGAACTAGAAAATTGATTATATAATAGGTAACCAATTTTTTTACCTCCTTTATTAATTACTTTAGAAATTGCAACCGGGTTTTCTGTAACGATTTCTTTAGTTAAAGAAATCGTTGTTCCGTTTGTGTTAGGGTTTCCTGCATTATAATCTGCTAAACCAATCTCTAAATTAGAGTTAGTACCAAAAAGTAAATTTTGATAGTTTGTGTCTGTTAATTGAGTTCCGTTTATGGTATTAAAAATCATGCCTCTTTCTACGCCTTTTATTTCGGCATTAGTAGTCGGAATTACATATCTTACGTAGCCATAAACATTTGTGGTACTGCTATTATAGCGTTTTAAGCCAAACTCCATTCCTGTGCTTAGGTTTATTCCTTGAAAAGAGTTTTCTAAAGCAACATAATCATCAACAATCCAAGAAAAACGATCGTACCCCTTTTCATTTACAGGATAGCCATTAGCTTCTGTATATAATAAATTATCAAATAAATTTTCAGGTGATGAAAAACCTTCTAAATAACTGTTTATTTGATTCTGATTACTAAAACGTACATCTGCCAAATCTGGCACATCATTTTGCCATAAATAATAAGCGTTTAAACCTCTCCAAACAAAGTTTTCTATTTCTAGGTTTTCGGGTATACCATCTTCACTTTTAGTACAATTAAAAAAGAGTACAGAAATTATAAAAAAGACAATTACTTTAGGGAATAATTTAAACTTCATGAATTTAATATTTATAGAATATAACGCAAGATAAAAAGAAATAGTATTATTTTTAAAATATGTTGTAACAAAATATATTGTGTATCGTCTTAATTATGTAGACCCAATAATAACAAGTAAAAATTATTATGAGTTTACAAGAACAATCAACCAAAACCAAATGAACCAGTCAGACTTTTTAAAAGTTGTTTTACCCTTTAAAGACAAAGTCTTCCGTTTAGCAAAAAGACTTTTAGTTTCTACAGAAGAAGCTGAAGATGCTACGCAAGAATTGATTTTTAAATTATGGAAAAGCAAAGAAAAGATTGCTGATTATAAAAATGTTGAAGCGTTTGCAATGACCATGACTAAAAATTATTGTTATGATCGGTTAAAAAGTAAACAAGCAAGTAATTTAACATTAATACACAGTAATTATAAAGAAAAAGATACGTCTTTAGATAAGCAAGTAGAACATCGAGACAGTGTAAACCAAGTACACCAATTGATAGAAGCATTGCCAGAGCAACAAAAAATTATTATTCAATTAAGAGATATTGAACAATATGATTTTGATGAAATCTGTAAAATGGTAGATATGAAACCAACAGCAGTAAGAGTGGCATTATCTAGAGCAAGAAAAACAATAAGAGAACAATTAATTAAAAAACACAACTATGGAGTTAGCTAACATAGAAAAATTAGTAGAAAAATACGAAAACGCAGAAACGTCTTTGCAAGAAGAAACAACCTTAAGAAACTATTTTACAGGAGGGTCTGTTGCACCACATTTGCAAGAATACGAATACATGTTTAACTATTTTGCTACTAGCAAAGATGAAACGTACACCAAAACCATTAAGTTAGAACCTAAGAAATCTAAAAAGAGAAACTTAAAATGGTTGTCTGTAGCTGCATCATTAGTCTTATTATTTAGTGTATTTATTGGTAAAAATGAATACGATAGATATCAAGCAAAAAAACAATTCGATCAAATAAGTAAAGGGTTAATGCTTTTATCTGCCAATCTTAAAAAAGGAGAGCAAGCGGTAGCAACTTTGTATACTTATGAAGATACCGTAAAAAAAATATTAAAATAAAAACCAAGTAACAATAGTAAAACCAAGTAAACACAGAAATTATGAAAAAAATAGCAATATTAATAGCGTTAGTAGTTGCCCCAATGGTAACAAGCGCACAGTCCTTTTTTGACACTTTAGAAGATATGAATGGAGTAGATATGGTAGTAGTTACCAAAGATGCTTTTGAGTTAATCTCTAAATTTAAAAATGTACAAGTAGATGATAATGAAGGTATGAAGGTATTTCAGATGATTCAAGACTTAAAGGAATTTAAAATGTTTTCTACGAAAGATACTGGCATTGCAAACAAAATGGAAGCGATGACAAATGCTGCAATTAAAAAACAAAACTTAACTCAATTAATGCGAATTAAAGACGATAATTCTCGTGTAAAAATTTATGTAAAATCTACAAAAAATAAAGATTTTGTGAGTGAAGTATTAATGTTTATTAAAGGTATTGATAAACAAACGAAAGGAAATGCAGAAGCTGTAGTTGTTTCTTTAACAGGAAACATAGACATTAATAAAATGTCTGAATTAGCAGATACTTTTTCTAAAAAATAAAGCATTAAAATGAAGTCTGTTTGAGCGCAGTCGGAAACTTTATCTGTTCTAAAACGATAGCAATAATTTTCAACTGGGCTCAAAAAGGCACTTTTATCAACAAAAACTTAAAATAAATCATGAAAAACACAACCAAAATACTTTCTCTTTTATTACTTGTCTTGATGATTACTTCATGTAAAAATGAAAAATCATTACAAGGATATTTAGTAGAAAGCCAAGAAAAATCGGGTTTCATAACTGTAGATATTCCTACAAGTTTTTTACAATTAAAGTCTGAAGATGTTTCCGAAGAAGTAAAAGAAACCTTAAAAAGTATTCGAAAAGTTAACGTAGTAGCTTTACCAATTAAAGGAAATGAAGCTGCGTATGAAGTTGAGAAATTAAAATTAAAAAGTATTTTTAAAGATAATGAAGATTATAAAACTTTAATGTCTCTAAAAGCGCAAGGAATGAATGTAAGCATTTACTATACTGGAGATACAGAATCTATTGATGAAGTAATTGCTTTTGGTTATGGTAATGAAATTGGAGTAGGAGTTGCCCGTTTATTAGGCGATAACATGAATCCTGCTAAAATTATAGAAATGATGAATAGCGTTAAATTTGATGGAGACAATGTGAATCTAGATCATTTTAGTGCCATTTTTAAAGGGAAATAGAACTTAATTTTTTTATCTGTAAAAGCTGTAATTTCATTAGAAGTTACAGCTTTTTTGTTATTATATTTGTTAAAAAATATGAATTTAAAGATTAGTTTATTAATATGTCTCTTTTTTCTTATTATTTCTTGTGAATCTAATGAAAGTGTTGAGGAAAAAGTAATTCCAGATGCAAAAATTATTTCACATACTATTTTAGAGAATAATGAAAATTTTCTAAAAACTCAAGTTGATTTAGAATTTTCAGACTCAAAAAATAAATTTTTAGAAGAACATGGTGTTTTTTGGTATAAAAAATCAACTCCTAAAAGAAAAATTAACTTTGGGGTTTTAGAAGCATCTCATTTTACAGCAGCTATTTCACAAGGTTTATTAAAAGATTCTATTTATAAAACCTATCCATTTATTAAGTTTCAAGACAAATATATTTATGGAGATACTATCACTTTCAAAAGTTTATTTACTTCTATTATAACAGTAGATGAAATTTTACCTAAAAATGGTTTTATAAATGATACAATTAAAATTATTGGTAAAAACTTTTGTGTAGAAGATTTTAGGAATAGTGTTTACCTTGGTCAATTTTCTCAATTAGATATTATTTCTGAATCAGATACTTTAATTAAAGGTACTATTCCTGCTTATTTAAAAGAATCAACACTTTCTTTAACTCTTAAAACCTGTAACACAACCACGCAAATAAAAGATGAATTTACGATAGATGAACCTATTTTAGATTCTTTAAGTTCTGGAGAAAAATATATAGGAGATGAATTAACCATTTATGGGAAAAACATTCATTCCTCAATCTCTGAGGTTTGGATAGACAATATAAAAGTAGAAGTTTTAAATAGTAATTCCATAGATAGTTTTTCAGTTAAAATCCCTAAAAATTTATCTATAGGTAAAGTAAATTTTAAATTAAAGGTAATTGATAAAGTAATTGAAAAGGAAAAATATTTTCAAACAACAACTCCATTTATAGAGAGCTTATTGCCACAAACAGTTGGTTTTCTAGACACTTTAACCATCAAAGGAAATTATTTTAAACAGAAGAACTCTCAATTAAAAGTATATGTAGGAAATAGTTTGCAAAGTATAGTAAGTCATAAAAAAAACGAAGTTAAAATTTTTATTGACCGATATTTTAACGAAACAGAGCCAAAAGTAAAATTAGAATTTAATGACTTTACGATTGAAGAACCTGTTCAAATAAAACCTCCAGTTATCAAAGGTTTCAATAAAGAGATTTATCATTTAAACGAAACTAATTTTGTGATAAAAACAGAAAGTTTTTTAGATGATGATATAGAAATAGGAGGAAGAGCAAAAACATTTGGAGTTAAAAGTGAAGTTGATGTATCAGGTAATTTAGGTTTATCTCTAAATAGTTGGTTAGACATTGATTTTTATAGTTGGGGATATAATCTAACAACACCTGGTAGTTTAGAGGTTAAGATTAAAACACAGTTTGGAGAAGATTCTAAATTGGTTAAAATTCATAAACCAGAAATAACTTCGGTAAATAAAGAAGAGTTTTTATATAATGATCATATTATTTTAACAGGAAATAATTTTGCATATAGAAGTTTTACAAAAGTTTATATAGATAATGAAGAAGTGCCTTTTCAATCAAATTCAGCTTATACATTAAATAATAGTAAAATAGAATTTCCTTTAAATATAAATACAACTGCAGGAAAGCATAAACTTTACATAATTACTGCTGGACAGAAATCTAATGAAATAGAATATAGTATCAAAAAAACAGAAGTTTTTTCTTTAAATAAAAATATGGGTACCAGAAAAGACCTTTATGAAATTCAAGGGAAAAATCTTAAAAAACTAGAAATAACTGCAGATAATTTTTATGTTTTTCAAATAGGTGAGGAAGATGAAAAAGTTACGTTTAGATTACCTTATTTTAATAAATTAAAACCAAGTTTTAAAATTACAGCTTCAAGTGGTGACCAAAAATTTGATTTAGGTACTTTTAATGGTATCGAACCTTATGATATTTTTGAAGATGCTTTTGAGAATGATGTTCGTTATTATAAAAAACACATTACTTTTTCTGATGAAGAAAATTGGTATTATTGTAATAATGATGGTGTTTTTAAGTTTTCGTTAATAAAAAATAAATGGGAAGTTTTCGATACAAATTCGCCTCCTTTTAATACCCCTCTTTTTGGAGAAAGCACATTTGTTTCTTTGGAAAATGGAATCGCAAAATATGCAATTGGAAGCCAGTTACATACTTACAACACAAATACTAAAGAATGGAATCTAATAAATCTAAAAAACATAATTATAAAAACAGGTATTGTAGTTGGTGATTTTATTTATGCAAAACAATATGATAAAATAAATTTTATAAAATATAATTTGAAAAATCAAACATTTGAAGATTTAAATAAACCATCAGATTTAAATATATCTTTTGAGAATATTACTTTTGGAGACAATAAAATATTTATAAATCCAGTGCAAGGAAGTGGATATTATTTTGATATTACGAATGATACTTGGAACAATATAGGAAGACCAAGGAATTTTTCAGGAACTTACAATAATGTTGCTCTAAAATATTTTAATGGAAATTTATATTTTAGTGGTGGTTATACAGATGGGGGAATAGAACATAGATTGTATGAGTATAATTTAATCTCAAATTCTTGGACAGAGAAAACACCAATGCTGCAAAAACTATTGAGTCATTCTATGTTTATAAAAAATGGTAAAATCTACTTTAGTCTTGGCATGAATGAAAATTATAGTATAAATTCTAATATTCAAGTTTATGATTTTATTAATGACCCGAACTAGTTTAACGGGTAATTAACGTTATATGGTATCGTATTTGCTAATTTTGTTTTATTAATAACACTATTTATGATAATTAAAAAAGTTTCATTTCTCCTTTTAATATTGATGAGTTCAATAAGTTTTTCTCAAACTTATAAAACCTATAAACCAGAAAGAAATAAAATTCACAGTTTGGTTCACACAAAATTAAAAGTAGATTTTAATTTTAGTGAAAAACAATTAAACGGGGAAGCTTGGGTTACTGCAAAACCTCACTTTTATGCAACTAATAAAATTACATTAGATGCGAAAGCGATGCTAATTCATCAAGTTTCTTTAGATAATAAGAAATTAGACTATAATTATGATGATGCTAGCATTGTTATCGATTTACCAAAGGAATATAAAAAAGACGAAGAGTTTACACTTTATATAAAATATACTGCACGTCCAGAAAAAGTACAACAGAAAGGAAGCGCAGCAATAACTGATGCAAAAGGATTGTATTTTATAAATGCTGATGGTTTAGACAAAAACAAGCCAACTCAAATCTGGACACAAGGTGAAACGGAAGCAAGTAGCTGTTGGTTTCCTACTATAGACAGTCCGAATCAAAAAACTACACAAGAAATTTATATCACCGTTCCAGATAAATATGTGACACTTTCTAATGGGAAATTAGAAAGTTCAATTAAAAACGGAACAAACAGAACCGATTATTGGAAAATGGACCAAAAGCATGCGCCTTACTTATTTTTTATGGGAGTAGGAGAGTATGAGGTTATTAAAGATTCGTATAAAAATATTCCTGTAGATTATTATGTAGAAAAAGAATATGCTCCGTATGCCAAAGATATTTTTGGTCTAACCCCAGAAATGATTGGTTTCTTTTCTGACATTTTAGGAGTAGAATATCCTTGGAATAAATACAGTCAAATTGTAGGTAGAGATTATGTTTCTGGTGCTATGGAGAATACAACGGCAGTAATTCATGGAGAACAAGCCTATCAAACTCCAGGACAGTTAATTGATGAAAATGTACAAGAAAATACCATTGCACATGAGCTTTTTCATCATTGGTTTGGAGATTTAGTAACTTCAGAAAGTTGGTCTAACTTAACTTTAAATGAATCTTTTGCAAATTATAGCGAGTATTTATGGAGAGAACATAAGTACGGGAAATTAGATGCAGATATGCATTTGTTTGAGGACCGTCAGGCTTATTTAAATGGTCAAAATACCGACAAACATTTGGTACGTTATAATTATGTAGACAAAGAAGATATGTTCGATTTAGTCACCTACAATAAAGGTGGTTCCATTTTGCACATGTTGCGTAATTATTTAGGTGATGAGGCTTTTTTCTTAGGTTTAAAAACCTATTTAAATGAAAATAAATACAAAGCTGCAGAAGTACATCAATTGAGATTGGTTTTTGAAAGAATTACAGGAAAAGACTTAAACTGGTTCTTTAATCAATGGTATTTTGGAGCTGGACACCCAAAAATTGATGTTACTTATGATTATAACACCATTCAGAAAAAAGTAACCGTTAATCTTTTGCAATTAAATGTAAATGAATTTAAATTTCCTTTGGCTATCGATGTTTTCGAAGACGGTAAAAAAACAAGACATAATGTGTTTGTGAATGGAAATGATGCTTCTTTTACGTTTCCTTACGCAAAACAACCTACATTAATTCAAATAAATGCAGATGGTGTTTTGTTATGTGAAATCACAGAAAATAAGGTGTTAAGTGATTATATTTTTCAATTAAAAAATGCTGAAAATTATCAACATAGAAGAGAAGCTTTATTAGAAGTAGCTAAGAAGCAAGAAGAAAAAGATGCTTTTAATGCAGTTGTAAATGCAATGAACGACCCTTCTTATAAAATTAGAATTTTGGCCTTACAAAAAGTAGATTTAATTAATAAGTTTTCTAAAAAAGATGCCATTTCAAAAATAATGGAAATTGCCAATAATGATAAAAAAACATTGGTACAGGCTGCAGCAATTGAAACGTTAGGGAAATTAACAGATCCAGAATTGAAATCGATATTTGTAAAAGGATTAGAAAGTAAATCATATTCTGTAATAGGAAAATCTTTGGTAGCGATGTATTATATAGACAAACCTACTGCAATTGCAAAATCTAAAGAATTACCAGACGAAATTAAAAAAATATTAGCAACGCCTTTAACACGCATTTATATAGAAGAAAATGACGAAAAGGAATTGCCTTTTATAGCAAAAAGTGTCGTTTCTGGTATGTTTTTGTCTGGTGATGATGCTACAAAAAGTTTGTATCAAAAAGCCTTTAAACAAATCTCAGAAAGCAATAATTCTGAAGCTATTCAGAATTTAGTAGATGATATGGTGGTAAAAGGAAACCAATACAAATCTTTTAATTTTGATAAGGTGGTGATTAATTTAATGAGAACCATGATAAATGATCAAAAAACCAAAAACACTTCAAATAAAATTAGAAATACTGAAATTATTAAGGAAGCAATGGCTAAGTTACTGTAGTATAAAATATTCATATTTTTTATAAGCCCAAATGGATATCCAAAACATAAAAAATAATTTAGTAGCACCAATTGCCAATCTGAATAATAAATGATGAAAATTATTGGTTAAATTAGACTGTAATAAATAAAATAAAATGGTGGAAATTATAAAAGCAAACGCAACGCATTGCGATGTTATTATAGCTACTGGAAAACAAGCCTTTCTAGAATCTCATGGGCATAGTGCTTCTAAAGAAGATATTGAACTTTATATTGATAAAGCATATCAGAAAGAAACTATTCTTACAGAGTTAAAAAACAGTAAAGTACATTATTATCTTATTTATATTGATACCATTATTGCAGGTTTTTCTAAAATTGAATTAGATACTACCAACAAAAATATAGCCGATACAAACATTACAAAGCTAGACAGAATATACCTTTTAGAAAGTTTTCATGGTAAGCAGCTAGGTGCACAATTATTTAATTTTAATTTAGAATTATCTAAAAAAAATAATCAGAATGGTATTTGGTTGGCAGTTTGGACAGAGAATAAAAAGGGAGTAAAGTTTTATCATAAAATGGGTTTTAAAATTGCTGGAGCATTTGATTTTAAAATATCTGATACGCATACCAATCCTAATCATATTATGTATTTAAAATACTAAAAACTCAATATAAAATTCGATAGGGAATTAGTACATTTTTACTTTATAAGGCATAACAAAAACTATATTTTTAATATTTAATTTTTTTCTAAAAAGAACTAAGAAGCCCAAAATACGGTTAAAAAAGTTGGCGATATTTTACAAGTTTGACGCTTTAGGTAGCGTAAAATAAAATGTGGTACCTCTATCAACTTCACTTTCAACCCAAATTTTTCCTTTATAAAATTGAATTACTTTTTTAACGATAGAAAGCCCAATTCCAGATTTACTTTCACTACCGTCTATACTTTGAAACAATTCAAATATTTTTTTAAAATATTTTTCATCAATACCTTTTCCGTTGTCTTTAATGTAAAATTCCCAAAACAGATCAGTTTCCTTTACACCAATCTCTATTTTACCAGTTTCGGTAATGATGCTTTTTATTGCGTTTTGTAGCAAATTTTGAAAGACTTGAAGAATTCTATGCTTATTACCTCTTATCATTGGCAGATCTGCAGCTACTTTAATTTCAACAGAATCTGGTATAATCATTAATTTTATAATATCATTTACCAAATCATAGGTATTAATTTCGTATTCAGGCATATCTACATTATCAATGCTAGAATATTTTAAAATACCAGTAATTAAAGATTCCATTTTTTCTAGATTTTCTAGAATTAATTGAGAATAGGTTTTACTTTCTTCTGAAAGTTTATTTTCTGAATCCTCTTCAATCCAATTAAGCAAAGTATAAATGCTATGTAAAGGTGTTTTTAAATCATGAGAAACAATGTGAGCATAATTGTTTAAATCTGTGTTTTTCTGTTCTAAATTCACCAAAAGTTCTTCTCTTGCTTTATTGGCATTTAAAATATCTTTCGATTGTTTTTCAATGTGTGCTACTAAATTTATAGATTCATTTATTTCCGAAATATTTTCTACAGAGTCAATATTTAAAACCTTTGCAATGTAATTTAGACTCTTTATAACTTTTTTAAGATTCTTTGTTTCTTTTTGTGCGTCTTTACGTTCTGTAATATCACTAACAGCACCAATTACATTTATAATTTCGTTTTCTTTATTAACTAATAAAGAAACATATAAATCTCCCCAAATAACCGTTTTGTCTTTTCTTATATATCGTTTTTCTATATTATAAGCATCAATTTCTCTATTAATTAATTTATTAAATTTATCTAAATCATTTTCTAAATCATCTGGATGTGTGAAATCTGAAAAGGTCATTTTAGTAAGGTCTTTTTCAGAGTATCCTAAAACATCCATTAATTTTTTATTTGTAAATACGGGTTTCCCTTTCAAATCTAATAATGTAATTCCTATACCTGCATTGTTAAATATGGAATAAAATTTTCTTTCGGTAAGTTTTAATTCATCTAGTTTAATGCGTAAGGTTTCTTGTAGCTTATTTTTTAGATTTTCTAGCTGGTTGTTTTTGTGTTGTAATTTTTTATATTGAAGTTGTAATTTGTAGTTGTAATATTGATTTCCTATTAGAAGAAATAGAATTAAAAGAACAATAATAATAAAGGAAATCCATTTATAGGCAACGTAAATAAACTTGTCTTTTTTAATCTTTTCAATGTCTATTTTATGAATAAGAATAAGGGCTTTATTGTCTTTGTAAGAGTTGTTTTTTATACTATTATCATCTATTGTTAATTTTTTATAGACATAAATAAAATTCTTATTGGTGTAACTACCAGTAGCATGTTGGTGTATCTCATTCCATAGTTTTTTCTCTGTTTTATATAATGTCAAACTATCAGAATTTGACGTAATATGAGCAAAGTTGTTGTGTTTGTTTTTAGAGATTAAACTAAATCCTTCTTCAGTTCTAAGCTCAAAATCTGCATATTCTCCCTTGTTCTGTGTAGCCAATTTATGAAACAAATTATCCATAAAATAGTTAATTACTATTAAGCCATTCCACTTTCCATTTGGTGTATATACTTTTTTTGCAACTCTAAGCACCGGGTTGTATGGAGTTTCAATTTTTCCATATTCCATATTCAAATCAATATTAGAAAAATAAATATCACCTTTTTGTACTTTTACAGCATTCTTAAAATAATAACGATTGCTTTTATTTTGAAGTTTATTATATTCTTTCACTTTAGCCGCATTAATGCTATCAAAATCTACACGAATCGTTTCAAGACCTAAAGTATCAATAAATCGAACCTGATCGTAAGTAGTTTGTAGGTTTGATAAATGAAGAAAAAACTCCTTAAGTTTTTCTTTTTTAGGTTGATTATCTCCTGCAAAATCTTTACTGAATTCCCAATGAATAAGATCAATATCCGTTGCCAAAGACCTGTACATATCATTAATTATAATCCCTTTAGAATTTAAATCATTAACTGCTCCATTTTTAATAATTTCTAGTTGATTTTCAGTAATTATTCTATAATAATTATGAATAATTAAATAACTAATTAAAGACAAAGGAATTAAGAAAAGGAATAGTTTTTTAATATTTATAAATTTCATTATTAGTTTTTTAAGAAAAATAAAACGGTGTTGTTTTATAAAGTAATAATTTATTTTAACATAGTGAAATTCTAAATTATTTAGATTTTAAATGTATAGTAAAAGTCTTAAATAGTAAAGTATTTATTAAGGTTTGTTTTTAAGTGCTCTATAATTATTTAGAGAATTTATGATAGTAGAAATCAAAGAGATGTTGTAGATTTCCGTTTCTAAAAAAATACAATGCTTTATTTTATTACAATTATTATACTACTCATTATTTTGTATATGAGTTTAAAACCTAATAAAAAGGAAAAAATAATTCCTTTAGAAAAAGGGGTAATTCCAACGCATTGGCATCAAAGATTAGCAGATAATGTACTTTTCTATAAGAAACTTACCCATAAAGAACAAAAATTATTTTGTGCTAAGATGGTCTATTTCTTAGAAGTAACAAATATAGAAGCCATTCATTTTAAACTAGAAGAGTTAGATAAGTTGTTAATTGCAGCCAGTGCGGTAATTCCTGTTTTTAGATTTCCAACATGGCATTATGCGAATTTATATACGGTATTAATTTATCCAGATTATTTTGATGAAGACCTGCAATTTAGCAGTAAAACCGAAGGCAGAAATATAGGTGGTTTGGTAGGTACGGGACGTTTCGAAAATCAAATGATTTTATCTAGAAAGGCATTACATCTGGGTTTTCAAAATAAAACAGACAAAGGCAATACTGCTATTCATGAATTTATTCATTTATTAGACAAAGCAGATGGGGTTATAGATGGCATTCCGGCTGCTTTGTTAGATAAACAATTTACAATTCCTTATTTACAGATAATTCATAAAGAAATGGAAGCTATTAATAATGACAAATCAGATATTCGAAATTATGGTGGCACCTCAGAAATTGAATTTTTAGCCGTTGCAGGAGAATATTTTTTTGAAAGACCTAAGTTGTTTAAAAGAAAGCATCCAGAATTGTATACAATGCTAGAAGCTTGTTTTGTGAAATGAGATAATGGTTTAAAAGGTAGATTAAGTATACCTTTTAACTATAAAAATAAACTTCTTTTCGGCTCTTACTAAAGTCAAAAAGAAGTTTATTTTGTGTTATTTTTTCATTACAAATTGATTTGTAATATTCTCGATATCCTTTTGGGTAACCTTTTTGGCAGATTTCTTTATTTTTTTGATAAAGACCGCTACTTCTTCGGCACTTCCTGGAGCTCCTAAATTTTGATTATTAGCATCATTAGAGTCTGTAATTACTTTTAAATTAGCATCTAAAATTAACCAAAAAGGTAAGCCAGCTTTATCTCCATTATACTTTTTTAATACTTCTAGAGAACCTGGATTTTCTAAATTTCTATTTTTTGCAGATTCTTTAACAACAATAGGTACAATTACATAATTGTCATCAAAAAACTTTTTAGTATTTTTAGATTGCATGTCTTTGGTCATTTTATGGCACCAACTACACCAAGAGGCTTCAAATTTTATAAAAATAGATTTCCCTTCTTTTTTTGCAAGCTCTTGCGCATTTTCTAATAAATTTTTTGTGCTTTCTTGTGCGGAAACTTGTTGATTAAAAGCGAATAAAGAAGTTATAAAAAGTGCTAGAAATTTAGTTTTCATAGATGTTTTTTTAATGTTTAAAATGTTTTTTTTTGTACTGTCTCAATAATTTACTAAGATAACTTTTTTAAAGCTTCTATAATTTCATCAGGCTCAGAACGTGTTCTATAATCAACATTTACATAATTCCATGTAACTATGCCTTTGCGGTTCAATATAAAAGTGGCAGGAATTGGCAATACACTAGCATTACCATTATTTATTTTATCTAAATCAAGATTGCGATCTACGCGCATGTGTTCTGCCATAAATTCTGGTACTTCCCAAGCAACACCATATTTAGAAGCTATTTTTGCATTTTGATCAGACATAACTATAAAATCCATTTCACTAATCTCACTTTTCGTTAAGGATCCATCAGGCACTTGCGGACTAATAGCAACTAAGTTAGCTCCTAAGTCTTTAATTTCGTTTAATTTAGCTTGTAAAGCTCTCAGTTGTAAATTACAGTACGGACACCAATCTCCTCGGTAAAATGTAATTACAAGCGGACCTTCTTCTAATAAAGAATCTAAAGAAATTAATTTTCCTTCTGCATTTGGCAACTCAAAACTAGGTGCTTTTTCTCCAACTTTTAGCGCATTTTTTCCTTCTTCAAAAGCTTTTGCTTTAGTTATTATAGCATCAACACCTTGCATGAAATCAGGGTTATTTTTTCTTCCAGCTGCAATTTTAGCATCTGTTTGTGCTCTTAAATTCTTCATTATTTTATTTTTATATTACCAAAAACATCACTAATAATTGAATTTAAAAAGAGTGAATTTATAGATTCATTCTTTTTAGATATTTAAAATGAAATATTTATCATCTTAATACTTTTATAAGTAAGCTGTTTTCGCAAAGCTAAAGAAAAGATAGTTACCATTGTGTTGATTTATGTGTTATGTAAAGCTTTTTTTAAAAGAAATTCAAATGAAAATATGTCATTTTATTCTAAGGTAATTATGACAATTATTCATAATTATGACAAAATATCATAGAATATTTTAGATAAAAGCAATTAATTTATTTTGGTATTTTTTTTGTTTAAAAAACTATGAAGTCTAAAAGATTTCATAATTGAAATAATGTTTAATTTAAAATTTTATAATTATGAGCAATTTAGTAAGTGTTCCTAAAAATGGAAGTTTAGAGAACAGTAATTCAAATCAAAACGTTCTAACTTTGTCAAATTGGTTAGATGACATCTTTAACAGAGAACTGCCATCAGTATTCTCTTCCAATTTTAATACTGGTATTACTTTACCCAAAGTAAACATAAAAGAAACTGCTGATTCTTTTATAGTGGAAATGGCGGTTCCAGGTTTAAAAAAATCAGATTTTCATATAGACCTAGATAATCAAGTATTATCTATCTCTACAGAAACAAAAAAAGAAAGTGAACACAAGGAAGATAATTATACCCGTAGAGAGTTTGGTTATTCTTCTTTTAAAAGAACCTTTAATTTACCAGAAACGGTTAATGATGAAAAGATTAATGCAAATTATGACAATGGTATTCTAAATATTCTTTTACCTAAAAAAGAAGAAGCCAAACAAAAGCCTGTAAGAAACATACAGATTTTATAATTGTATCACTTAATTTTAGAATCAAATATTAAGAGGGATGCTGATTTTTTTCAGCATCCTCTTAATAATCAATTTATTTCTTTAAAATTATATTATGATATCAGCAGAATTTATATCTGGAGATTGAATAAAAGTTTTAGACTGCCCTTAAATTAATTATAAATTAAACTTTAAAGTGATGAAAAAATATATTTTATTATTTATGCTTGGCTTGTTAAGCGTTGGTTGCAAAGGACAAGAAAATGAAACTAAAAAAGTTGAAAAAGGAGGAAACAAAACAAATGTAATTGAAGAACCAAAAGGCACATGGAAAGTTGATAAGGAATTTGATGAAAATGGAAATTTAACCAAATATGACAGTATTTATTCTTGGTCGTCCAATAAAAAGTTAGAGAATCTCTCATTGTCCGATAGAGATAGTTTGATAGAATCCTTTAAATCACGATTTTTTTCAAATTTTTTAGGATTTGAAAACCAGGGGTTTGATAATGTGTTTTCTAAAGATTCACTTTTTAGCAAACATTTTTTTAATGATCATTTTTTTGAAAGTGAATTTGGTAATGATTTTATGAATATTGATACATTAAGACAACAAATGATTGTTAGACAAAAGAAATTTTTAGAAAAATATCAATCAGAATTTATTAAACCTAAAGACGAGAACTAAATAGGTTTTGTCTTTTTTATTAGTATCTAAAGCTATAAAAGAATAAAATCATTTCTAAAAAGCAAATACAATTTTAACTATAGTTCATAAATGAGATAGTATCTTTGCGCTTTATTTTATTTATGTCTATAAACACACTTTTAATAACACCACCTTTTACGCAATTAAATACTGCGTATCCTGCAACTGCATATATTAAAGGATTTTTAGATTCTAAAAATGTACCAACAACTCAAATGGATTTAAGTATCGAGTTGTTTACGGCAGTGTTTACCAAAGAATTTATAGACGCTATTTTTAAACAAGCAGAAATGCTCGGCAATAAAGAGTTGCCTTTAGTTTGGAAACAAAGAGAGGATTACATAAATAAAGTAGATTCTGTAATGGATTATTTGCGTGTACAAGAAGTTACGGCGGCGTATCAAATTGTGCATAAAGATTATTTACCTCACGGGCACCGACGTATAAAATTAAACAAAGATTTAAGTACAGAGTTCGGGAAATTAGGAATCTTAGACAAAGCAAAACATATTGCAACGCTGTTTGTAGAAGAATTGGGCGATTTTATCAACACCAATGTAGACGAGTTTTTCTCGTTTACACGCTATGCCGAACAAATTGGTAGAGCCGCTTCTAGTTTTGATGAGATAGATGACTGTTTACAGTTCGAAACTACGCTGATAGAAGATGAAATGTTGTATTTGTTGGATGAGAAATTACAACAAAATAACTACGATTTAATCTGTTTTACCATTCCTTTTCCAGGGAATTTATTTTCCGCTTTGCGATGTGCTCAGTTTATAAAACAAAATTATCCTGAAATTAAAATAGGAATGGGTGGTGGTTATTGCAACACCGAATTAAGACGTTTATCAGATCCTAGAATTTTCGATTTTGTAGATTTTATTACGTTAGATGATGGCGAAGGTCCGTTGTTAAGAATCACCGAATTTTTAGACGGTAAAATAGGTGAGGAGTCTTTAGAAAGAACTTATATCTGTAAAAATGATACAGTAATATTTGCTGATAAAAAACCAAATACTATTTTTCATCATAAGAATTTACCAGCGCCAAGTTATATTGGTTTGCCAACCGAAAAATATTTATCTTTTTTAGATGTTATGAATCCGATGCACAGAATGTGGTCTGATGGTAAGTGGAATAAACTAACCATTTCTCATGGTTGTTATTGGAAAAAATGTACTTTCTGTGATGTAAACCTAGATTATATCAGCAATTATCAAAATACAACGGCAGATGATTTGGTGGATAAAATTGAGAAAATAATTTCCGAAACCGGAATTACAGGTTTTCATTTTGTAGACGAAGCTGCACCACCTAAAATGCTAAGAGCATTGGCGAATAAGTTGATAGAACGAAAAGTGTACATTACTTGGTGGACCAATATTCGTTTCGAAAAAACTTTTAATGCCGAATTATGCGCGTTGCTTTCTAAATCTGGCTGTATTGCTGTAACCGGTGGATTAGAAGTTGCTTCAGACAGGTTATTGGCAAAAATGAAAAAAGGAGTTGATATTGGGCAAGTAGCTAGAGTTACTAAAGCTTTTGCTGATGAAAATATTATGGTGCACGCCTATTTAATGTTTGGGTTCCCTACAGAAACGGCACAAGAAACCATTGATTCTTTAGAAGTTGTACGTCAGTTATTTTATAACAATTGCATTCAATCTGCATTTTGGCATCAGTTTGCATGTACAAGCCACAGTCCGGTTGGTAAAAACCCAGATGAATTTGAAATCAATATTATTGGTCCAGAATTTAAAGGTTTTGCAGAAAACGATTTGTATCACGAAGATCCAACAGGAGCAGAGCATCACTTATATAGCGAAGGTTTAAATATTGCTTTAAATAATTACTTAAATCACAAGGGATTTGAAATTCCGATAGACGACTATTTCAATTTTAAAGTTCCTAGAATTACTTTAGAAAGTAATTTGATTGCAGATTGTTTAAAGGAATAGAAGCTATTATTTTATAAACATCATTGCGAGTTTTCTAATACATCTTTTTAATTTGTCATTGCGAAGTTTACTTTTTTGTAAACTGTGGCAATCTCGTATGTAATAAATAGATTGCTTCGTGCCTCGCAATGACAAGTTTATTTTTATTTTGCGTACGCTCCAGAGGAATATGTTAACTCATAACTATGTGTGTAAACTTCAAAGACAATACCGAAAGGATCTTCTACATAGCACATTTTAAAAGGTTTGTCTTTTGGGTAATATTCTCTAATTGGCATTCTTTGTTTACCGCCGTAAGCCACAATTTTAGCTACCAATTCTTCAATATTTGGGTCTTGGATACAAAAATGAAAAAGCCCTGTATTGAAAGGGCTAAACTCTGGCGCTTCCTTTATACCTTGTGGAAAAGAAAATAATTCTACCCCAATTCCGTCTGAAGTAGACAAATGCGCAATTTCAAATTCGGTCCAATCTTCACCAAAAACATCAATACACATCATGCCAATGGCAGTTTTTTTTTCTTTTTTAACCGTAGATGGCTCCATAATAATATACCAACCCATTACTTCCGAATAAAATTTTACTGCCTCTTTAATATTAGGAACCGTAAGACCAATATGTGAAAATGACTTAGGATACTCTTGTTTTGTATTCATAATAATTAATTTAAGTTGCAAAATTAATTTATATTTGCCTTATAAGCAATAACTTACCTAAAAGTAGTATAGTTACCAAAACGAGTAAAATATTGATTATCAATATAATAAATATATCATTTTGATAGAAAAAAATACATGTCCGTTAAATTATACCATGAATTTAATAGGTACAAAATGGAAACCTTTAGTTTTATTTCATTTATTAGAAGGTGGTTTACGTTCTGGAGTACTGCAAAAACATATTGCAGGTATTTCTAACAAAATGTTTACACAGACTGTTAGAGAATTAGAAAAAGACGGACTTATTTCTAGAAAAGTATATCCTGTTGTTCCACCAAAGGTGGAATATAAATTAACTAAAAGAGGCCAGTCTTTAGAAGGGATTTTAAGAAGTTTAGACGAATGGGGGTTGGAAGATACTTTGAATCAATAAAATCGATCTATTTTTAAATGCAGGTAATTTTTATTGGTTTTATTGCCGAATTAAATTCAGTAATAAAACCAATAAAATTAATTTACGCTAATTTCTCTTAAACAAACAATAAAATAATTGTCAATACAATTCCACCAGCAGCAAAATACATTCCTTTTTTAAAGACTGGCATTTTAGGCGTGTACATCCAAAAAGCAGAAAACACAAAAAAGAGCAATGCTACACCAAAAAAGATATTTAAAAAATAAAGTGGACTATTGGTATTTGCTTTGTGTAATTTTTCCATTTTATCTAGCACAAATGGTAATTGCATTTTTTTAATATTGGCAAGACCTGTAGTTTGGTTGTAATTTCCGTTTCTTAGGTATAATACAGCTCCTTCTTGCTTTATTACTTTTGCTCCTTTTTTAAAGATAGGAGCTAGGTCTCTAGCAGTTAAGTTTGGCGCTAATTTTTTCTCAGTAATTACTTCTGTTTTTAAGAAATCTGTATCTCTAAAAATCATAATAATTCCGCTTAACGCATACACAAACATAATTCCTGCTAAAAAATAACCTAAATATCTGTGAATAATTCTAACTTGTAATGAAACTGGATTTTTTCTTTTTGCCATGACGATATAAGATTTTAAAGTCTATTATATAGACATAAAATTACAATAAAGGTTTAACTTAAAAGCTTCTTTTTATTAAAAATATAGTACTTTTTTATCAACCTTTTGGTATCGTTTTTTATGTTAAAGATATGCCGTTCTAACTTCCTTTTATTTAATTAGATTTCATGTGTACATCCATTTGTGGAAAAGGAATGTTAATGTTATGTTCAATGAATTTACGTCTCATAACTCTACGGATATCACTTTTCATTCTGTCGGAACCAAAGATAGTACTGCTATAAAATAACACTTGAAAATTTAAAGAAGAATCTCCAAAACTCACCAATCTAGCTTCTATGGTTTTTTTAGCATCTACCTCTAAATGTTCTCTGGCACTTTCTTCTAGAATTTTAATTACAAATTCTACATCACTTTCATAAGACACCCCAATATCTATTCTAAAACGGTTTAAATGTGTTTGATGGCTCCAGTTAATCACTTTATTTGTGGTGATTAAAGAGTTAGGAATTATAATAGAAATATCATCTGTATTCAATCCTTTAGAGGTACGTAAACCAATCTCTTGTATTTTTACGATATCTCCATCTATTTCTAAAACATCAGAAATTCTAATAGATCTTTCCGAAAGTAAAATAATCCCAGAAATAATATCATTAAAAGTTTGTTGCAAACCAAGACCAACTCCTACCAATAATGCTGCAGAACCAGCAATTAATATAGTTACTTTAATGCCTAGTGTTTCTAAAACTAATCCGAATGCGATCACCCAAATTACATATTTTATAATTTGAAATAAAGAATAGGTATTCCCTTCATTAAATTCTTCTACGTTTTTATGTCTAAACATAGATTTCTTTAATAACCATAAAACCATTTTTGTGAAAAGTATTATTAAAAGTACCATACATAAAGTACTTACTTTTAAGCTATATTCTTCAAGACTAAGAAGTTCAAAGTCTAAAATTTTCTTTACTAATTCCATCTAGTTTTTATTATTAATTTTCCTGTTTGTTATCTTTTTCTTTATTTTTTATAAAACATATTTGTCAAAAATATCATTTATGGTAGTTGCCGGATTTTCGCACAAACCCGGATGCGTTTTAGAACTCTGTATTATAGTGCTTCTGCAAGCTGCCAACCATCTAAATCGATCTGATATTTCAAAGGCACCTATTTTACCACCAGCAGATTTTCCGTCGCAAATTAATTTCCATGCATTTAAATAGTTATTAAGAGTTTCTAGTTCTAATTCTGGCGCCATTGCTTTTAGCTTGTCTGCATTGATATGATATTTGATATCTAAGAACTTTTTACGTTTAGAGAATAAAATTACACCTACATTAAAGAATTCTTCACGTTCTACTTTTGGCACCAATCTAATAATAGCGTATTCAAAGGTAACTTTATCTTGCATTTTCGGCTTCTTTAACTAATTCGTCAATCATAGAAAGTTTTGCATTTAAAAATTGAGTATATGCAGCTCTTATTTCGTTTGGATTTAAAACATCTCCTTCATTCAATAACCAGTCTTCCGGAATGTTCGCAATAATTTCTTTGATTACATCTGCATTGATTCGTTCTTTTATTTCTGAGGAAGCTTCTTGTAAATGAGTCGCTTTAGGTAAAAGTACATGGTCTTTTATTAAAGGAAAAGTTCTTGTTAAATGGTTTTCCCAAGTTTCCCAATTATGATGAAAATAGAAACTAGCTCCATTATCAATAATCCAAAGTTCATTATTCCAGTTTAGTAGATTGGTGTTTTTAGCAGTTCTATCAATATTACTAATCAAACTATCTAAAATAACCACTTTAGAAGCCGTGAATGCATCTACCTCAGAAACCAAAGGGTCGTAGGTAATGGCGCTAGATAAAAAATGGAGTCCTAAATTTAAACCGACGCTAAATTTTAATAAATCCTGAATTTCCTCATCGGGTTCCGTTTTGCTAAAAGAGTCGTCTAGATTCATAAAAACCAACTCGGGTACATGTAAGCCAATTGCTCTTGCGAGTTCTCCTCCAATAAATTCTGAGATCAATGCTTTTTTACCTTGACCTGCACCTCTAAACTTAAGCACATATAAAAAACCATCATCTGCTTTTACGATTGCGGGCAAAGATCCACCTTCTCTTAAAGGTTGTAAGTATTGAACAACGTTTACTGTTCTAATATCTATTTTATTCATAAATACTAAATTATACTATTTAAATAAATTGAAGATAAAAAAGGAAAATTTGTTTTGCACAATCCTAAGAAGTTTCTTTTTGACTATTTCTGATATTCTTCAAAAGTTCCATCAGAATAAAAAACGACAATACGTTGTATTTTTTTTCCGACTGCTTCAGAAGAAGAAGTATCATTAAATAAAGTTGGAGTACCAGTAGAAGTTAATTTAGGTTCAATTTTATTTTCTACATTTTTAGGAAAACTACCTTTTCCATTTAACAACCAATACATGTCTACGTCATTAAATTCTGTTGTTACTTTTAGAATAAAATCTAAACTAGGTTTGTTTCTTCCAGAGAGTATATGAGAAATACTAGAACGTTGTACACCTATTTTATCTGCAAACATAGAGGCAGATAATTGATGAAATTCCATCACCTTTTTTAATCGAGTAGTAAATTCAGATATGTTTACCATTGTAAAAGTATTGCTTTATACAAATGTATACAATCTAAGAGTAGTAACAAAGTATAACATTGTAAATAATTACAAGACAGAATATATGATTAAATTAAAACTTTAAGTAAGTTGTGTAATTAACTTAAATTAAGCAAATTAAAAATCAAACATAAAGAATTCTTATAAGGTTTAAGTGAGTTATGACAACCATTCACTAGTTTACAGTTTACAATTTACAACAGTAACATTTGTAACCCAAATCACACTTTACAATTGTAACATTTTGTTGATTTACAATTGTAACTTGTAAATTAGTAACAATTGTAAATAAGAGTATAGGAGAAAATTATTCAAATAAAATACCTTTAAAAAAGAGTGATTTATTAAAAAAAAAATCACTTTTTTAATATTAAGATGATTAATTATAAATGATCGTTAGGTTTCAAAAATTCTTTATTTTTGAAAAAAAATACATCATCGAATATGAATACTTTACCAATCAATTTTTTAGAAAATATTTACGCCCAGCAAAAAGAAAGTACTCTGCATGGAAAATGGATTACCTATAAAGACATTGAGAATCTATTTTCTAAATATGCTTCTAAGTTTGAAGTTTCTCAAATTGGTTCTTCCGAAGAAAACAGACCTATTCATCAATTAAAAATTGGAAATGGTGCCAAGAAAATATTATTATGGTCTCAAATGCACGGAAATGAAAGTACAGGTACAAGAGCATTATTCGACCTTTTTAATTGTATTTTAAATTCGTCAGAAAGTATTTTTACTAAAATATTAGAAGAATGTACCTTGGTTTTTATACCAATGTTAAATCCTGATGGCGCACAAGCTTATACAAGAGTGAATGCAAACGAAGTAGATTTAAATAGAGATGCTGTTAATAGAAAAGCAAAAGAAAGTAAGCTTTTACGCAGTGTTTTAGAGCAATTCAATCCTCAGTTTTGCTTCAATTTACATGACCAAAGAACTATTTTTAGTGTAGAAGGTACTAAAAACCCAGCAACGATTTCTTTTTTAGCGCCATCCGAAGAAATTACGAGAGGTCTTACAGAAGGTAGAATAGCAACAATGGATGTTATAGTAAGTATGAATACGATGTTGCAAAACGTGATTCCTAATTTTGTTGGTAGATATACAGATGAGTTTTACCCAACAGCAACGGGAGATAACTTTCAGAAGCTAGGACATAATACTATTTTAATAGAATCAGGACATTATCCTGATGATTATGACAGGGAGGAAACAAGAAAATATACATTCTTTTCTATATTACAAGGATTGCATCACATTGCTAATTCTGCAACCTTTATAGCGTATGAAGATTATTTTAATATTCCGAATAACGATAAAATTTTCTATGATATCATTCATCGATATGCAGACTCTAAAAATGATATTGCTTATCAATATGTAGATAAAATTATAGACGGGAAATTTGTTTCAAAATTAAACAAAGTAGATGAAAATAGTTTAAAATTCAAGATTGGGCACTCCGAAATCGTTTTCGAAGATAAAATTGTTTAAGTATTTGTCAGTTTTGTGCTAGTTAAATTAAATTAAATTCATAAATTTGCATAGTAATTTGAATAATACGTAAAAAATGAAAAAATTTATATTAGACGAAATTGATCATCAAATATTAGATGTGTTAATTGAAAACGCAAGAACCCCTTTTACAGATATTGCTAAACAGTTATTAGTGTCTGCAGGTACAATTCACGTACGTGTTAAAAAAATGGAAGACGAAGGTATTATTCAAGGGTCTACACTTACCTTAAATTATGAAAAAATGGGCTATTCTTTTATAGCACATGTAGGTATATATCTAGAAAAAACATCTATGACTCAGAATGTTATTGAAGATTTAAGAAAGATACCCAATGTAACAGTAGCGTATGTTACTGCTGGCAAATACAATATTTTCTGTAAAGTTAGAGCTAAAGGTACTAATGATGCAAAGGATATTATTTATAGAATAGACGATGTTCCTGGAGTAAATAGAACAGAAACAATGATTGCTTTAGAAGAAAGCATCAATGATAAAAAGAGAATGATGCACGAAATTTTTCAACAACTGTAAGCTTCTTTTTTTTTATACTATATAAAATCCTTATCAATAATATGATAAGGATTTTTTTATGGATTCTGTATTTTTATCAATAACATTATTGATGTCATAATATTTTAGAGGTTTATATAAAAAGTGAATTGGAGAAAAGTTCACGAGATAATAATTTTGCTGGAATTTATAACTTTTAGGGTACGTGGTCATAGAAGAATCGAGTGATGGGTATTTAGATTTTTAAGTGATGTATCTTACATTTCCACAAGGCTACAAGTACTTTATTTATTTCCGCAATAAGCAATCCGAATCTGCTACTTTTATTTATTTGGTATTCTAACACAAATTATTAGTAGACCTTAAAATTTTAACATTTCTATATTTGTTGAATTATTAAAAAATACTATTTTTAGAACTTAAACGACTACTAATGAACAATAAACAAATCACCTTAAAAAATCGTCCAAAAGGAACTCCAGACAAAAACACTTGGCAATTCGAGGAAAACCCGGTTCCTGAGCTAGAAGAAGGAGAAATTTTAATACAGCAACATTACATTTCTTTAGATCCAGCAATGCGTGGTTGGATGAATGATACCAAATCTTATATTCCGCCTGTTGCTATAGATAGTGTTATGCGGGCAGGTTCTATTGGTAAGGTAATTAAAAACAAAAACAATCCTAATTTTCAAATAGGCGACTGTGTTTCTGGTTGGGGTGGCGTGCAGCAGTATATTGTTTCAAATGGAGAAGGTTGCTTTAAAGTAGATGAAAAAGTGGCTCCAATGCCAACTTTTCTCGGTACTTTAGGCATGCCTGGAATGACTGCTTATTTCGGAATTTTAGAAGTAGCAAAGATAAAAGAAGGAGATATTGTATTGGTTTCAGGCGCTGCAGGTGCTGTTGGTAGTATTGTTGGTCAGATTGCAAAAATTAAGGGGTGCAGAGTTATTGGTATTGCAGGTGGAAAAGAAAAATGCGATTATATTATAGATGAGTTGGGTTTTGATGCTGCTATAGATTATAAAACAGAAAATATTTACACCGCTTTAAAGCAGAAATGCCCAAGAGGAGTGGATGTTTATTTTGACAATGTTGGTGGTAAAATTCTAGATGCAGCTTTAAGTAAGTTGCGCATGAACGCAACTGTGGTGCTTTGCGGAGCAATTTCACAGTACAACAACAAAGCAAAAGTTACTGGCCCAAGTAATTACCTATCTTTATTAGTTACGCGTTCTACAATGAAAGGAATGGTGGTTATGGATTATGCTAAAGATTTTGGTAAAGCAGCAAGTCAGATGGCAATTTGGATGCAAGAAGGTAGGTTAAAGTCTCGAGAAGATATTTACGAAGGCATTGAGAATTTTCAAGAAACATATAATAGATTGTTTACGGGAGAGAAAAACGGAAAATTATTGTTAAAGGTTATAGAGTAGTGGAGTTAGAGCACTTTTTTCAATGTCCACATTGTTGGGAAGAAATCTCAATGATTTTAGACAGCAGTGTGCATCAACAAACGTATATAGAAGATTGCGAAGTCTGTTGCAATCCCATAGAAATTACGCCAATTTTTGAGGATGGTGAACTTGTTAGTTTTAACGCACAGTCAATAGATCAATAATATTTTATCTTTTTTGAAGCCATTTCCTGCTTTCCGCACTCGCTTTTTTTATTCAGAAAAAGAATAAAAAAGAGCTCAAACAATTGCTGCAATCAGGGCTAAGATTGTTTGCAAACTTTTTGTAATAATTAATAAAAGAACAGCCTATAAAAATGAAGCATAGGTTCCTATCTGTGTAAGAATGACAAAATCATAGATTCTCTAAAAGAATATTTAAAAAAAACATTGACTCTCTGAATTTTTACTTTGTGAATCTCTGCGAAACAATTTATCTACTCATGTGGGTTTTTCCAAGAAAAAGCTTTAAATAAGGCTATCCAATCTTCGGGAAAAGAAGCTTTTAAGATTAACTCTTCTTCTGTGAAAGGATGTTTAAATTCTAATTTTCCAGCATGTAAAAACATGTTTTTCCAACCAAAATTTTCTTCAAACATTACATCATGGTTTTTATCACCATATTTTGTGTCACCAATTAAAGGGTGACTTATTTTGTTAGAATGCACACGTAATTGATGCATTCTTCCCGTTTTTGGAGATAGTTCTACCAAACTATAACGAGAAGAATCGTATGGTTTTACAGGGATGTCTAGTGTAACTTGTTCTAACGTTTTTAAGTGTGTTAAGGCTTCTTTATGTACGTTTGCATCTCTACCTTTTACAGGAGAATCAATAACTTTTGTTTCCGGAGAAAAACCACGGACAACTCCATAGTAGGTTTTCTGAATTTCGTTAGCTGTAAACAAATCTTGAAACTTAGAAACATACTTCGTTTCCTTAGCTAGTAAAATAATGCCAGATGTTTTTCTGTCTAAGCGATGAATCGGGTAAAATTTTCCACCTATTTGTTCGTCTAGCAGTTGTAAAAGAGACTTCTCATCAGCAACATTTCTAGAATGATGCGCGTGATGTACGAGTACGTTATTGGGCTTTGCAACACAAATAATATACTCATCTTGGTAAATTACAGGGATTTCCATAAAAAAATTATAATAATTTTTGAAGTTGATACTCTAATTCAGAAACAGATATCTTTTCTTTAATAATACCACCGTTTCCATCTATTAAAACCATATAAGGAATTGATTTAATGCCATACATAGAAGAAATTCGGCCATAATCATCAAAAATATGATGCCAGCTTAACATATTGTCTTGTTCAATACCAGATTTCCAAGTTTCCCTGTTTTTATCTTCAGAAACCGTAAGAATTGTAAAACCTTTGTTTTTGTACTTATTATAGATTTCTCTAACTCTAGGCGTTACCATTCTACAAGGTCCGCACCAACTTGCCCAAAAATCTATTAACACTATTTTATTGCCTTTTATAATGGATTCTAAGGAAATTAACTCTCTGTTTAAGCCATCACCAGAAAACATAATAGCTGGTTTTCTGTATACTTTTTTAGCAGCTACTATTTTATTTTTTTCAGCCAATTCAGCATCAAAAATTTGTTGTTGCCTCGTAATTTCTTTATCTAAAAGAGTTTTTAAAATGGTTGATTTTGCAACTTCAGTATTACTTACAATGCTTTTAAGCTCTTCTAAATTAAAGTTTTGAGGTGTTAAAAAGAGCGTAGATGATAGAAGGTTATTTGCGTTGGCAATAATATAATCAGAATTTAAGATTTTAAGTTCAGAATTTATTTCTTCAATAGATTTTCGAAAATCTTTAGAGGTTATTTTTTTAACCATAAAAGAGTCTAATAAAGCTAATTTTTTGAAGCTTAGCTCTTTTTTTAAGGAATTAAATTTCTGTTGTTTCGTGTTTAATAAACCTCCTATAATGGTAATGTCGTTTTTGTCTACAAAAACAGAATACTTACTATTCTCTATAATTATTGGGTGTTTTTTAGTTTGATTTTGTACTTGTATTTTATAGTCTTTTGCAGAATCTACAAAACCGTTAAAGGTAAAAGAGTTCTTGTTAATTTTAGAAGAATCTATTTTTACATTTAGATCGTTAAGTAAATAAACGAGAGAAGAATTTGTGGTAGATAAAGTCCCATTTACGGAAAAACCACTTTTAATTACTTCTTTTTTAACATCGGTCTTACAAGAAGTAAGTGTAATGAAAACTAAACTTAAAAAAATAACTAGTTTACGCATAAAACATATTTATAAATTGATGTAACACCTAATAACCTCGCAAAATACTATTATTTGCTCAATTTATATATTGAAAAGAATTATTTTTAAGTGTTTCTTTTTAATTGTAGTTATTCATCCCGCGAAAGCGGAATCTATTCGTATTAGTTTTTTCTAAATTTTAGAAGTGTAATTAAAAGTAAAGAAATAGCACCGCAAACAAAAAAACCAATGAATAGAGGTAAAGCAGTAGTGGTAATGTAGCTGCCAATATAAGTGGCAATTGGCACTGCCATAATTGTAGAAACAAAACCATTTATTGCGGCTCCAACTCCAGCAATATGACCAATTGGTTCCATCGCTAATGCTCTGGTGTTACCAAATAGAAAACCAATAGAAAAAAATTGCAATCCAAAAAAGAGCAATAAAATATAAATACTAGGATTTGAATCTCCCCAGAAAAAGACAATATATAGTAGTGAAACTATTGTAAACATGGCTGTGAAAAAGAAAACTAATTTAAACATTCCTATTTTTACAACTAGTTTTCCGTTTAAAAAAGTAGCCAAACCAATACTTATAGCCAAGCCAGCAAAAATAAAAGGAAATTCTTCTTCTAAATTATATTGTTCTACAAAAATATGTTGACTAGCGCTTAGATACACCATAAATGAACCCGTTATAAAACCAGAAAATATGGTAAAAATTACCGCGTATTTATACTTTATAAATTCTTTAATACCATCTACAAAAAGTGCTAACCTAAATTTCTTTCTTTTTTCTATTTTTAAAGTTTCTGGTTGTCGTTTCCAAACCCAAAGCATAATGAAAACTCCTACAACTAACTGACTATAAAAAATAGATTTCCAACCGTAAGCATCTAGTAGTAACTTACCTAAAGCAGGTGCTATAACAGGTATTAATAGAAAAATAACGGTGATAAAAGACATCACTCTTGCCATATAGTTACCGTTAAAACGGTCCCTAACCATGGCGATGCTTATAGTTCTAGGTGCAGACAAACCAACTCCTTGTAAAAGTCGACCTACAATCATAGTATCTAAATCTGTAGCAAAAAGACAAATAAAACTAGCGAATACAAAAACTGTAAAACCGATATAAATAACAGGTTTTCTACCAAAACTATCAGATAATGGCCCGGAAACAAGTTGCCCAAAACCAATACCTAAAAAAATCATGGTAATAAATAGCTGATTGTTTTTTGGATCTGCAATATGAATAGTCTTGCTAATATCTGCAACAGCCGGCAACAAAGCGTCTATTGCAAAAGCAACTAACGACATTAATGAAGCCATTACAATAATAAATTCCGATTCTGATTTTTGTCTGATTTTCACGTATAGAAAATGTCTTTATTTAATTTTTTTAAGCTTGTATTTATTAAAGCAATGTAAAAAAAGAAGTTGTCTAAGAAGTAATATTACTTGTCATGCTGAACTTGTTTCAGCATCTTTACTTACTGAAGTTTCATCTTCCAAAGAATCTGAAATAAATTCAGATTGACAAAAAAATACTTTTTAGACAACCTATATTGTAATTGAATAAATTTTCTATTTATTCTCTCCCAATTTCATTTATTGTAGAATTATTTCCAATTCCTTTTGGGTTTTCACCCCATTTATTTGCACCAGAAACACTATCTGTACACAATATTACCAATAACCAAATAGAGCCAATTAAAGGTATTAGTGCAATTAAAAAGAACCAACCACTTTTTCCTGTATCATGTAATCTTCTTACAAGAACAGCTAAACTTGGTACTAAAACGGCCAAAGTATAAATATAACTTAATCCCCCTAATAAAGGCGACTCTAAAGCGATACCAATTCCAGCAAACACAAAAGTTATTACAATAGAAATTATTGCATTAAATAGTGTAAACATCCAAAATTCTTCTCTTCTTGCTCTACCGTTAAAATCTGCGTAATGTTCTTTTACTACTTTTAAATACCAATTCATATAATTTATTTTTGTTTTTTATTAAAGCTGCAAATGTAAGTTATTATTTAAAAAAGACCTCTCGATTTTAACTCTAAATACTTGTTTATTGTATCTCCCGTTAAGTTTTTTGGCTTTGTTAAAACAGATTGTATACCATACTTTTTAAGTTCTTTTACAATGCTTTTCTTTTCGTACATAAATTTTTCAGCAATAATACTGTCATAGACGTCTAAAACATCTTCTGATTTTGAGGTTGTTAATGCTTCTAAATCAGTGTTTTCAAAAAAGATAACTAGCACCAAATGGTTTTTTGCCAACGCTCTTAAATAGGGGAGTTGTCTCTTTAAACCATCCATAGTTTCGAAATTTGTATAAAGAATTAACAAGCTTCTTTGTGTAATTTTTCTTTTAACAACGGCATATAACGTACTAAAATCCGATTCTGAGAAATCTGTTTTTATGTTGTGTAAAGCTTCTGAAATTAAACTCATTTGAGAGTTCCTTTTCTCTGCAACTACCCAATCTTCCAACTTTGTTGAAAAAGACAACATACCTGCTTTGTCTTGCTTTCTTAAAATAATATTGCTAATGGCCAACGTAGAATTAATAGCATAATCTAACAGACTTAAATTATTGAAATGCATCTGCATAGCACGACCTTTATCAATAATAGAATATACAGGTTGCGATTTTTCTTCTACATACTGATTGATCATTAACTGACTTCTCTTTGCAGTGGCTTTCCAGTTTAAAGACCGAATATCATCACCCGAAACATATTCTTTAATCTGCTCAAACTCTAAAGAATGACCGATTCTTCGGACTTTCTTTGTCCCATAAGAAACCGCATCATTGTTAAAAGCTCTAAAATCGAATTCACGTAACTTCAAAAACGAAGGATAACATTTGAGCTCTTTTTGTTCTCCTAATACGTGTTTTTTAGTCGCTAATTGCAACGGAGAACTTGTGTATACATTAATATTTCCAAATAAATAAACGCCTCGTTCAGTTGGAGTTAAATCGTAATGAATTGTTTTTTCTTCTTTTTTTGATAAAATAATATTGAAGATAAAATCTCTTTTTTGAAACTGAAACGGAATTTCTTCTATGATAGAAAGATGTGTTTTAAACCCGTAAAAACTCTGCAATTGCATTGAAATTTTATTCTCATCGCCATTTGATAAGCGTTCTGGTAAATACCTGTTTACTGTAATTGCGTTCTTGGTGTTGTATAAAATAAAAATATCTACCAATACCAGCACCACTAAAATAAAAAGCAACATTTTAGCCACCACAAAAAAGAGAGGAATAAAAAATCCAACCACAAAAAGGGCGGCAATTCCGCCTAAAAGGTAGAAAAATCGGTTGTTTAAGAATAAAGTGTTGTAAAAATGTTTCAATGTTGTTTGCTATTAGCTTGTTGGCTTTTAGCTCTTAGCGAAACGCTAAAGGCTAAAGGAATATTTTTACCTCGGAATCTCTACTGCCTCAATAATTTGCTCTATAATTTGTTTGCTTGTTAAACCTTCCATTTCTCTTTCTGGAGTTACAATAACTCTGTGTTGCAAAACAGGAATGGTAGCTCTCTTAATATCTTCTGGTGTTACAAAATCTCTTCCTTCAATGGCAGCAAAAGCTTTAGATGCGCCTAAAATTGCAATACTTGCTCTTGGCGACGCTCCTAAATATAAAAAGGAGTTAGAGCGTGTATTCACCACAATATTGGCAATGTACTTGAGTAAATTCTCTTCAATTTTAATCTGATTGACTAAATTTCTAAACTCAACTATTTTAGCTCCAGTAATAACGGTTTCTATTTTACTCGCTTTTGTGGTGTTTTCTAACGCTTGCTCCTTTAAAAGAATTTGTAATTCCTCATCAGCATTCGGGTAATCGACATTAATTTTGAATAAAAAACGGTCTAATTGCGCTTCTGGTAAACGATAGGTTCCTTCTTGTTCTATAGGGTTTTGCGTTGCTAAAACCACAAAAGGCTCTTGTAGTTTAAAGGTTTGTCCGTCTATAGTAATTTGTTTTTCTTCCATCACTTCAAACAAAGCAGCTTGTGTTTTGGCAGGCGCTCTGTTTATTTCATCTATTAGAATCATGCTAGAAAAAATAGGTCCTTTTTTAAACTCAAATTCAGATGTTTTCACATTAAAAACAGAAGTTCCTAAAATATCCGAAGGCATTAAATCTGGTGTAAACTGAATTCTACTAAAACCGACATCAATAGTTCTTGCTAACAATTTTGCGGTAATGGTTTTGGCAACTCCAGGTACACCTTCAATTAAAACATGACCGTCTGCAAGCAGTGCAACAATCAATAAATCCATCATGTCTTTTTGACCGACAATTACTTTTTGTAATTCCTTTTTTATCTTAAAAACACTCTCTTGTAATTCAGATAAATCGATTCTATTTTCAAAAGAGATGTTCTCTTGTGGTTCTTCGTTATTTGGTATTTCCATATCTTAGTTATTTAAGAAATTTTCTATCATTTTATGCAATACAACTAATTCTTCTTCAAGACATTCTGTCTTTTTATTTAAAGTAATAATTGAATTTACTAAATACTTTGTTCTTTGCAAATCATTTCCAGATTTAGCGGCTAGTTTTTCTATGAAATCAGTATTTAAATTACTAGTATCTAAAAGGTATTTAGACCTTACTTTCTCTAAAAAGTAAGCTATTTTTTTATCAACTAAATTCTTATGATCTTGTTCTTTTAAATACAAATTGGCAATGGTTTGTGTAAATTCTACCGTCGAGTTTTTTAAAGGTTCTATAATAGGAATTGCACGTTGTTTTCTTCTTGCATTAAAAAGCATAAACAGTAATAACCCAATCAGGGAAACAAATAAAAACCACGTTAATGTAGGGTGTTCTAAAAAGAATTTAAACACATTAGAGTTGTCTTCTTTTTTATCTGCATGTTTGCTAGATTTTATATGTGTATCCCAAATAACGTCTGCATTTGGCAAATATGAAAATACATTTGCCATATATTCTTCATTATTGTTTAACAAATAATAATTAGTGAATGCAATTGGTTGAATGTGTAAATAGAAAGCGCCTTTTCCGTGATGGATTTTAATAAAGTTAGGTACTTTTTCTCCATCAACCTCAAAAGTTCCTAAAACACTAGTGGTATTTTCATCATATTGTAAAAAGTAGTTTCTTCTAATGTTTCTATCAAAAGAAAAAGAAGTTTTAGCAAAATTGTTGTTATTTAACTCAAAAGTTCCTTTTAACTTCTTTAAAGCCTTTACGGAATATACGTTTTTATCTAAATTATTAGTGGTAAATTTTAAAGAAGCTTGTAAGGTATCTCTAAAACTATTAAATGCTAAAAAGACATTATTTCCTTTAGAAACAAAGTCTAAAAGCGCTGTAGTAGCACTATTTGTATATTTATAACCACTGTACTTTATACAAACGTAATTGTGTTTTTTTAAGCTGTCAAAATCAGCATTAAATTCTAAATAATCATAAATATTTTCTTTGAGCAAGGTAACATCTTGGTCTTTAAAAAGGTTTTCTGCCTCATGATATGCAATATAATTGCCAAACGGACTTTTCTCTTTCTCTTTAAAGTTTTCGTTCCAATCCGTTTTATTGCAGCTTATGAAAGCGAATAAGAGCAGGAGCGGAGCGTACTTTTTAATATATTGAAGTATCATTATTTTAAAGACTTTTTAAAAGATTGATACTTGCTTTCTGCCAATTTAAAATTGGTTTCGTCTATCGGGAAATCTCCATACCAAACATAAGAATACACATACGACAAATATGAAAAATTGGTTCTTGTAGTGGTGTCTTCAATTTCAAAAAGGTACTCTGAGTTTGTTTTATCTTTATGATAATCAATAAGTTTCTTGTTTGATAATATTTTTAAAACCGACAAATAATAATAGCGAATTGCCAATCTGTATTCTTTAGAAAGAATCGCTTTTTGCAGTAAGCCTTCGATATCTGTTTCATGAATATCTTCGTCTTCATAAATTAACTTTTCGGCAACTTTCTTTTTAGACTTTTTAAAGTTCCAAAAATTAGAATCTGCACCTAAAATAGTTTTTAGAATAATAAAAATGATAATAGCTCCTAAAATAAACGGGAATATATGACTGATAAAATATATAATTGCACCAATAATAGCAGCACTTGTAGGAGAAGTTGGTTTTTTTTCTTCTTCCTCTTCAACATCTTCTTCTGTATACTGAAATTCTTTATCGTTGTACTTTTCTTTTAAATCTTCAGTAAAAACTCTTTTTTCAGCGTATTCTATAGATTTATTATAATGAATAGTCTCTTTTTCTAAAAAAACAAGGCTGTCATTTTTTACCTGAGAGAACCCCACAGTTATATAAAAAAACAATAAAAGGATCAGGCTTTTTCTCATGAACGCAAATTGTATTTATTAGCTACCTTAAAAGGAAAAACCAAATAATAATAACTTATAGAAATAAGACTAAAGCCAATAATAGCAAAACATACAATGGTAGGCATTATATTAGAATATCGTGTAATATACCCTTCTAAAAATGCTGCGGCTAAGGTAAACGGAATGGTGCTTATAAAAATATAAAACGCCGCTTTTACCCCAATTTTAAAAGATTCGAAACGTTTGTAAGCGCCCGGAAACAAGATGCTTGCGCCAATAATATAACCAGCAGCAGCTTCTATAATCATTCCGAAAATTTCGTAAGTTCCATGAATCCAGATTCCTTTTAAACTATCAAAAAAACTATTATTCTGATAAAAGAAAGCCTGAAAAACCGCCACCATAATGGCATTATAAACCACATAAAACCCAGTGCCAATTCCTAAAAACAGGCCAGATAAAAACATATTTAAACCTACACGTTGGTTGTTATCGTATATACCAATAAAAGTTCCCCAATTGCTTCCGCCTTTATAGATGGCCATGGCATCGCCACTTTCTATGTTTTCTAAGGTTTTTTCTACATAACTATCACCCAAAATTTGTCGTGCAAAAGAAGCATCATTCAATGTAGATAATAATCCGATGAAAAAACAGGCAAAAAAGACGATAAACGATAAGTAAATGAGTTTTCTGTATTGGTAGGCGAGTAGTGGTACTTTATCAAAAAAGAAATATAAAAACACATTTCTATTACGCCTTTTTGAGTGGTATACCTTATCAAAGCTAGATTTTGCCAACTTATTTAAATACTCTGTAACCTTACTTTTAGGGTAATACGTTTGCGCATATACCAAATCATTCATGATCTGAATATGCAGGTTGGCTATGTCGTCCGGACTTTTTTTCTCTTTATTTGAAAAACCTTGTTCAAATTCGAGCCATTTTTCTTTATTTTGCTTTATAAAAGCGACCTCTCTCATTCAGAGCGAATTTAACCATTGCATGAAAAGACTCCAAATAAAAACAGCACAAAATGTCAACATCAATTTTACCCTTGCAAATGTGGGGCAAAGGCTCTTTGCGTTTGGTATAGATAACATTTTAAAATTTGCTTATATCTATTTTGCTATTAAAATGTTAGACTTTAAAATGTTTGAAACCGCGGTAGAAGGAGATTCTTGGTCTTTACGTGCCATCGATATTATGATTTTTTTACCCGTTACTTTTTATTCTTTGTATACAGAGATTTTGTTAGGCGGACAAACAGTGGGTAAAAAACTATTGCATTTAAAAGTAATCAATATTGAGGGTTTTAAACCCTCTACAACCGATTTTGTAATCCGATGGTTTTTAAGAGTCGTAGATTTTAACCTTTTTACCTTATTATTTGTTTATGTGGCGTCTTTAGGGTTAGACGGTGAAGTTGTTTTATTAATGCTGCTATTTTTCTTCGGAAAAATGATTGGTTTCTTTTTGATATTATTCACCAAAAACCAACAACGTTTTGGGGATATCATAGCCAATACTGTTGTTATTTACCTAAAGGATAATGTAAAGTTTTCTGAAACTATTTTAGAAAATATTTCAAATACGTACATGCCAACGTATCCGAATGTGATTAAATTGTCTGACAATGATGCCCGTATTATTAAAAGTACGTTTCAAAATGCACTTAAATTTAACGATTACAAAACACTCATTAAACTACGATCTAAGGTACTAGAAGTTACGGGTATTAAATCTGTACATAATAGTGATAAAGAGTTTATAGATATTGTTTTAAAGGATTATAATTTCTATACGCAGAATATGTAAATGATAGTTAAACCTAACAAAAATCATGTTTTGACTGCTGCTAATTTTTTAATTTTATCGAATTCTTTAAAAGATTTCACTTTTAAGAATTTAGATCCTTATTCTTGCTGATGCTGTAAAGTATTTGTGATAAGAATTATTTAATTTTAAAAATAATACTGTATGCAAACAAAAATATCACACTTAAGTGATTTAAAATTTAACTTAGAAACCTGGAGGAGAGAATTGCGTTTTCATTTTAATGAAATGGATACGTTTGAAGAACAATTGGAAGAAATTGCTGCAAGAAAGTATAACAAAAATGCTGCTATACAAATAGAGCAATTTCAAAATCGAATTCTGTTAGAGAAAGATGCCATCGCCAAATTAAAGCATCGTTGTAAGAATAAAATGGCTATTTTAAATAAGTTGAATTTCTGTGAGGATGTTGATGCAAGGTATAGAAGTGAACATAGACCTTTAATGAAGGATATGCGCACGTATATTAAAATGCATTATGAATTGAAAGAGGAAATGATGGCGTTTTTCTTAAATTGGTTGGAATAGCGTTTTAGTCTTTTATTTTATAAAGTAAGTAGGATCTTCTTTTTTCTTTATAAAAAACCTATTTAACATAATATAAATTATAATACACTTTATAACAATTAGCGAAATAGCGCTTTTGGCCAATATTTAACATAATTGCAGATATAATGTCTTTAGACTTATATCGATAGTAATTATGTTAAGCTAATTGTGGGTTCATTAGAATAATATAAATTCGTCAACAAGTGTTTTTTAGAATTTCGTAGAATCGTGTAATTGATATAAAGCTATAAATTTTTTGTAATAAGCTATTATCAAAACCAACATTGTCAGTTCGAGTGATTTCGATTTTTCATCGAAATTGTATCGAGAACTTTTTTTAGTAAATTATAAATTTCTCTGGATTAAAAAACTTTTCCTATTCACTGCAATATATCTTGGTGGTGAGTAAAAGTCAAATTCTATGCACTTGTTCTATTTTGAAATTAGAATTTACCTTTTTTGGTTGTGTTTATATTATTATGTTAAATACAAGACAATTCTGAAGTTTAATAAAACCTAGATTTTTGCTATTTTAAAAATTTATCCACTGGATTAATTCTTTAAAATAATATGTTAAATAGATAATAACATTGTTACTATTAATCTTTAATTATTTTCTTTTTATCCTTGATGAAAAGAGAAATCGACTTTTTAGGAGATTCACGAACACTTAAGAATATAAACGTGTGAGCTAAACAAAAAAATCAAGACTTACATATAATTTTGGAAACTATAACGGTTCATTCGCTATATTTTAGACTATTTAACGTTAAGAAAATGTACCCAAAGTACATTTTTAGTTAAATACGATTTGAAACTAACATTTAGTAAAGTGTTGTATCCAAATACAATCATCCACTGGATCATTGTATTTGGATAGCCTAAAATATTTACGCTCACTTCACCTTATTGTTTTACCAAAATTTTATGAGGCCAAGGTCATTATTAGAATTCTCCTTTTTAGATAAAATTCAGAATAAATAAGCAAAATAAAACTTTACTTACTAACCCAACGTTCTGTCTTATATAGCTTAGAGGCTATAAATGCACCAATTAAGAGACCAATCCAAGCAAATAGTATCGCCAAAAAGCCTGTAGACCATTCTCCTAAACCTGTATTAACAGTTGCTATCCAAAATATGCCAATAGTAGCCCAAGCTGTTACAGTTGCACTTATAAAAATAGCTTTAGTAGTGTTGCCAAAAGCTTTCGCGCAAAGCCAAAAAATGAAAACCAATATAATGGTTAACAGCGTATCCCATAAGGTCCAGATAACCATATTCTTAAGTGCCATTTCCCCTATTACCATTTTACCCTCAAAAAAGGATTGCATTCTAGGGAATACTAATAAAACAGCACGTAAAACTTCTGAAATATTTATCCAAATACTGGTTATTAGTGTGATTACAATAAACTGTTTTAAATTAAAATCGGTTTTCATTTTTATCTTTTTATTTATTTAATATTTTTTTATACCAATCTACAATACCTTCCCCAATTTCGTGTGGATGTGATTCTTGTAGATAATGCTTTCCTTCACCTAAATCTACTGCGGTAACATTTTTCCATGTTTCAGCTATATGCTCACCTAATTTTCGGTTAATTATGAGTCCTGGTTCTGCATAAAAGAGCAACTTAGGAACGTCTGAATTTTTGTGGTATTCATTATATGAATTAACAATGTCTGTAGTGAATTTTGGAACACCATCAAACGAAATTTGACCTGGCCACATAAACAGTGGTTTACGGCTATTTTCTTCCAAATAAGGAGCTCGGTAATGGTCCATTTCTTCTTTAGTTAATTCTCTGCCTGCCATCATAGGTAGCATAGTTTCAATAAAGAAGTTGTTTTTAACGATCATTTCATGTCCTTCTACAGGGTCACGGAATTTTTTGAATAGTGTTTCAGTCTCTTTAGTCGTATTTTTCCAATAAGAAACTTGAACCATAGCTTCAAAAAACACTATTCCTTTTACATTTTCTCTATGCTGATTGGCATAATTGAAACCTAAACCAGAACCCCAATCTTGTATTACTAGAATGACGTTTTTTAGCCCTAACTTTTCAACAAATGCATCTAAATAAGCAATGTGATCTTTTAATGTGTAGTCTATATCTGGCTTGTCAGATTTGCCCATTCCAATAAGATCTGGAACAACTACACGACCTAACGGACTTACATGCGGAATGATGTTTCGCCATAAATAACTTGATGTAGGATTACCGTGTATGAGTAAAAAAGTATGTTCTGAATTTTTATCTCCTTCATCTACATAATGCATTTTAGAATCTAATACTTCTTGAAATTTAGATTCAAAAGGAAACGCTGCTGATATTTGTTTTTTGTTAGTCATATTTTTTATTTTTGAAATTTTGAAATTGAATTTTTGCGGTTTAAAACTCTTCCTGCTTTTCTAATTTCCTTCAGTTTTTCTCGTTTTGTTTTATCCCATTTTTCCGTACCTGCACTATATCCATAAGCACAAATTTTAGTTGCATTTTCAAATAGAAATTCTTCCTGCTCTTTTGGGTAAATATTTCCTATTTCTCTAAGCGTCCAACCTACTCCTTTCTCTACATAATAAGCGTTGTCAGAAATTAAAGGTGTTACCAAATCTATAAGTACCTGAAAAGGTAAATAGTGCTTTCTATGTGCGCTATAATAAAGTAAACCTACTATACTTTGCCTTCTATGCCATGGGTTTTTAGAAGTATTCCATTTTTTATACGTTGGCAAAATTAGTGCTGCATCATATTCTACTAATTGCGCATATATTTTTGAAATACTATCACTTGTTTCCCAACGATTAATTTTGTCTTGCCATACTTTAATCGTTGACCAAGAGACAAGCATTTCTTCTTTGTTTTTAATATGCTCCTCCAAGAAATACAAACAAAACATTTCTGCTCTATACACTTTTGTGTTCGTCCAGATATAATTCCATATCTCTAGTTGTTCACTAAAAGTTAAAAGGCTAAAACTAAAGCCGGCATTAAAAGCTTTCCTTTGTAAAGGAACGGTTTCACCTGCTTTAGAAGTGATTGTTTCTATTTCTTGAAGGTAGTTTTGCATTTCTGTTCTAAAAATTTTGAACTGTTGGGCGAATTATTAATTCATTAACTTAAAGATTCTCTAATAGATTCCTTTCCACTAAATAACTCATATGTTTTGCCTTTTGTAGAGTTATTTTCTAGACAATACGTAATTACATGAGCGACATCTTCTCTTGGAATGACTAACTCTTTAAAATTATCAGATCTATTAGTTCTAATTAAACCCGTTCCTTTTTCATTGATTAAACTACCAGGTTGTAAAATCGTATACGCTAAACCACTTTCTAATAAATAATAATCGGCAAAATACTTCGCTACTAAATATGGTTTTAAGTCAGATACAAACTCGTTAGGATCACCAGCACCCAGACCACTTACCATAATAAAATGCTGTATATCATTTTTTATAGCATAATCAACAGCCTTTTTGGCTGCCCATAAATCTATTAAAAGTGTTTTATCGTAACCTGTATTACCTCCAGAACCAGCACTAAATACTACTTTATCGCAATCCTTAAAAGCGTGTTCAAAATCGTTTTCAAGGTCTCCAACTACAATTTCTGCACCTAGTTTTTCAAGTTCTTGCCCCTTCTGTTCATTACGAACCAAGGCAACTACAGAATTTTCTTCTTGGAGCAATTTTTCAACAAGCATTTTGCCTATTTGCCCACTTGCTCCTATAACTAATGTTTTTTTCATAATATATTTTATATCATTAAAATTCCTGTACCGTAGGACGAATTACTAATTCATTAATATCTACATCATCTGGTTGCTCAATAGCATAAGCCACTGCTTTAGCAATAGAAATTGCAGGAATAGCATCTTTATATACTTGTTGAACATACTGAGATGTAGCCTCGTCTGAGCTTCCTAATTGCAATTCAGAATCTATTAGACCTGGTGTAAGTATGGTGGTTCTAATGTCTTTACCTACTTCTTTTCGTAAGCCTTCACTAATCGCTCTTACTGCAAATTTAGTCCCACTATACACAGCTCCACCTGGGCTCACATTTAATCCGGCTACGGAAGCAAGATTTATAAAATGACCTGATTTTTGTTTCTGAAATTCTGGTAATGCAGCTGCAATTCCGTATAATACTCCTTTGATATTTACGTCAATCATGCTATCCCATTCGTCTACTTTAAGTGCAGCTAATGGTGCTAATGGCATAATGCCCGCATTATTTATCATTACATCAATTTTACCAAAACTGTCAATTGCTTTTTTAACCAATGCCTTTACATCATTAGCTTTGGTAACGTCTGTTTTTAGTACTTCAATTGCTCCTCCGTTTTTTCTTATTTCATCAGCAATTACTTCTAATTTATTTAGTCTACGAGCACCTAAAACTATTTTGGCTCCTTTTTCTGCTAAAAAACGTGCTGTAGCTTCTCCTAATCCACTACTTCCTCCTGTAATTACTACTACTTTACCTTCTATATTATTTTTCATCGTATTTGATTTTAAGTTTTTATTAATTTGTTTTTCCTATTACTAATTTTGAAAATGGTATTCCCGTAACTTTTACACTTCCAATTATGAAGACAATTGCTAATACTAAATCCATTCCCGTAGTGTATATCATTTCTTGTGGCACATCCCCAACCGTTGTGGCATAGGATACTAGAAATACGTTAAATAAGCGCACAAAACCATTCCAAAGGATTATGGGTGCTCTTGTGTTTACTTCTTGTATCGCCCATATTAGTGATGCTCCCGCGAAGATTATAAAAGCACCTGCTACCGAATTGGTTATTAAGGCTTCGCCCGTTTTACTAGAGATTGCTTGTACAATCATCATAATACCTATTGGGAAGTTTAAGACACCTGCTATTAGAACTATTGTTTTAAATATTTTATTCATTTTGATTGATTTAATTTTTGGCTAATTTATTAACCTGTTCATTTTCTAAAAGTTTGTTGTCGGTTCCAAAAAGAACGCTATTAATCATAGCGAGACCAACGTTGACACTTGTGGTGTTATTTTTCTTTTTTTCTAAAAGTCTAAAAAACGGACGAGCGATAAAATAGAATGCATTTACCCACGCGGTCTTGGATTTCACGCCTTTCAAAGGAAGAATTAATTGAAGTCGAAACATATAAGCATCTTTAAAACCCATATTCAAAATCATATTCTCGGTTTTCCCTTTCACTCGAGCCCACATCAATTTTCCTTTTTCGGTACTGTCTGTGCCTTCACCAGAAACATAGTTAAATACCATTTCAGGATTTATATGATAAAGCGTTTTAGCCAATGCTTCCGTTATTCCGTAGGTAAAACGATGATATTCTTCCTCTTTCTTTCCAATAGAAGAAACTCCCATGCAATGAAAACAAGCATCATACCCTTTTAAATCTTCCTTAATGGAACTAAAATTGAAGAAATCTTTATGAATTACTTCTTTCAATTTTGGATGCTGCATTTGCAAAGAGCTTCGGTTTATGACCAATACTTCTTCAACATTTGGAGATTCTAAACATTCTATTAAAACGCCTCGTCCTACCATACCCGTGGTTCCTGTTATAATTACTTTCATACTTCGTTTTTTCTTTTTTGAATCTCTAAAGAGGCTTCAGCCCAAACCACAAATTGATTTGCGTCTTCAATAATTTCAACAGGAACCTCATAAAAAGAAGCGACCACACTGTTACTTTTAAAAAGTTTTAAAGTCTCTGACCCAGCTTCTAAATACTTGTTTTTATTGGAGTCGTCTACTTTAAAATAAATAGTTTCTTTGGCGATTATACCGAACATTAAACCGTCGGCATACAAGCCAATACAACCAAACATTCGTTTTGTTAGTATAGGTTTCCAATTTGATAATTGGTCCAGAATAAAGTCTAAATAATCGGTTGAAGCAGCCATTTAATCTATTCTTTTAATAATGTGCGATCCACGCATTACTGGAATGGAATATTTTGTCTGAATCAGTTTCGGATTTTCTTCATCTAATAATCTAAAGAAATCTACCGAACCACCTTTTTGGTTTGCATCATGATGGTCGAAAACAGCAACCGCTAAAAATTTGCTTGCCCCATCAAAAACAACACCTTCAGGCATAACACCTTCATAAAAAAATTCATCTTTTAAAGTAATTTTACCAGTCTCTTGATTTAAACTATATAAAGATATGGAATAAAAAGGCTGATAGTTTGGACTCTCTACAGGAAATAAAGAGGCTTCGAAATTTAAAGCAACCACCCATTTTCCGTCAGGACTCACAGCAATATTTTCTGGAGACACTCGTGCTGGTTCAATAGATACAATTTGATTTTGCGGTCCGTTTTCACCTTTATTTTCTCTATCTAAACGAATAGCAGCAACGGTACCTCTATTCGGTGCCAAGTACATACCAGGTACATCCATTCCCCAACCAATGTTGGTTACCAATAGATATTTACCATTGGGAGTCCAGTACATAATACCCGGTAATTTTCCTGGTTTAACAGGCATTCCATATGCTATAAAAGTTAAATCGGTTTCATTGAACTTGTAAAAACGAACCGTTTCGTCTCCAAAAGAACTAGACATTGCTAAATATTCCCCTGTAGGGTCAAATGTTAAATGCGAAATTTTAGAACCAGGAAGTATGGATGCTGCTAGCTCTTTTAAAACAATGTTTTTTGCTTTTCCTAATTTACCGTTTTCTAAAGGGAAAAGAATAATATCTTTACTTTCTTCCATAGTAGAAACCACCACATACTTTCCGCTTGGGTGCACATCTATGGCGTTTACACCATCTGCAATTTCAGCACTACTAATCACCTTTGCAGTTTCAAGATCTACAATCGTTATTTTTCTACCAACCGGAGTATCATTAATCATAGACTCACCTAAAGGAGCAGGACCAAATAATTCTGCGACCAAAGCATATTTACCATCAGGAGTAACGGTTAAACTGTTAGGCCAATACTTAACTGAGTTACTTACTGGTGCCGTTTTTAATGCTGATGGGTCTGTTATAGTTGCACCATTTATTATTGTTAATTGATCCTTTAAATCGGCTGTTTTATTACCAGATTTTCCATCAACGTATGTTGAAGCCAATTGGTCTGCATCAGACAAAACCACTAACTTTTTGGCTTTAAAATCTAAAGGTTTAAATTTTTCTTGTGCATTTACTGAAGTCAATACAAAGAGAATTGTGCTTAATACTATGGCGAACTTTGTTTTCATTTTTATTTAAGTTTAAAATTTCTATTCTAGATTTTTCATCATTCTTCTCAACGAAAACACAAAACTCTCTGGGCTATCTTCTTGTGTAAAATGACCAGCTTCTGGTAACAATTGCACTGGTGCTTTAGGAAAAATAGAACGCCATTTATCTTGAATATTTTGAGAGGCGACTGCTTCATCTTTTAATCCAAATATAAGTTCTACTTGTTTCTTTTGTAATGTATTTAAATTGCCTTCTAAATCTTCTAACCAATCTACTGCCAATGTAATTTGTGCCGGAAAAACAGCGGTTCCTTTTCTAGACTCTTTGGTGGGGAAAGCCATGGCATATGCATCTGTAATGGCTTTATTACTACTCGATTTTGTATTGATTGAACTTTGCATCAAAGTGGTAGCAAAAAAGTTTTCGTCTATAATTTTTGCTTGCATTTCTGGTGTTCTCATATACATGGAGAAATCGAACATTTTTCCTTCAGCTTTCCAAGCCCAAGTATTGCTTATAACAACTCCCAATACTTTATCAGGGTTACTTGTAGCCACAGATAATCCTGTAGGACCTCCCCAATCTTGAACAACAATAATAAATTTATCTAATTTTAAATGTTCAAAAAGTAGTGAGCTAATCCATTCTACATGTTCTTGTGGTGTGAAACCATAATTTTCTGGGGTGTCAGAAAAACCAAATCCAGGTAAATCGTAAGCTATTACTCTAGCTTCACCAGAAAGTGCTTTAATAATATTTCTATTTAAAAAAGACCAATCCGGATTTCCGTGTGTTAATACAATAGGAATACCTTCGCCTTCATCTATATAATGCATGGAAATTCCGTCTTTTTCAAACCAATTACTTTTAAAAGGATACTCTTCCTTATCTACTATAAATGGTCGTTGTTTCTTGTTGGTAACATCTTTGTTATATACTTCTTGTGACTGCATGTTGTTTTCCATAATTTCTATTTTTAAAATTTCTTTCGTTTTATTTTATTCTAATCAATCGATTAGTTTTAAGGTAAAAAAAATGTTATAAATTTTTAAATGTCATTTCTATATAATCTTCTATGACAGCATTGTCTTTTACTTTTGTTGCTAAGCCTAAACCACCAATAGCCAAATCAAGGTAATTTACTTGTCTTTTTATAGTGTCGTTATCTTTTGTAGTATTGAATTCAAGATTCTTCTTAAATAAAGCCTTTAACTGTTCTGCGTAATTTGAAATAAGAGCACCAACTTCTTTATCTACCTCAAGACCAAATTCAGACATTGTATTGATCATTAAACAGCCTCTTTTGTACTCATTTTGGTTTGAAAATTCTGCAAATGCATAAAAGAAGTTCTTAATACTCTCAATACCATTAGAATTCTCTTCAAAGGTTTTTAATAATTGCTGTAGCTTAGTTCTGTACAATTTTAAACTTTCTAAAAACAGATTTTGTTTATTACCAAAACTTGCATTTATAGAAAATTGATTGATACCCATTTCTTTGGATAACATTCGTAAAGAAGTACTTTTATAACCATTCTGCCAGAATAAGCCCATTGCACGTTCTATTACTTCTGCTTCATTATATTTTTTTTCTCTAGGCATAAAACTAAATTAGAGTACAAAACTAATCAATTGATTAGTTATAAAAAAATAAACACAATATTTTGTGATAATAATAACATAAGATTATAATACGATACGAGAACTTATTTAAATTTTAATAAGAAATTAGTGATTTGGTATAATTGCCATTTCACACACATTACGCTTCCCTCCTAAGTCGTCGCATAAAAAGTGTTCCATTAGCATTGTATAAGAAACTTTTAGAATAAATTTTTCTAAGAAACGGTAGAAACAACTTTGCCATTGCATCATCTCGCTCAAAAAACAAAAGGTCTGCAAGACCTTCTATTTTTATGCCGTAACCTAAGCTCAAGTTACATAACACGGAACATTATAATACACTTTATAACAATTAGCGAAATAGCGCTTTGGGCCGATATTTAACATAATTGCAGATATAATGTCTTTAGATTTATATCGATAGTAATTATGTTAAGCTAATTGTGGATTGGTTTCTAAAATATAAATATGATAGCTATTATTCTCTATAATAGAAAATATGCGAGAAGATTCTGAACAATATTCTATAAACATTCGTTTGGACGTGTTTTATTTAAATATCGTAGAATCTCGTATTTGGTATTATGTAGGAATATTTTTTAAATACGCGATTCTCAGATATTGACTATATAGAGAAACTTGAGGTATATAATTAAATGCTATTCAAACGATTTAAGATCTCCAAACCTTTTACAGAAACTAACCTATGCATAAATAATGCATTCAAAAAACACACTGCATTTTTCTTGGTTTCTGGGCTGAATGACATCTCTGAAGTGACAATAATTTTAGAAATATTATCAAAAGAATTGCACATATCTTGCGTGGAAATATCATCTTTATAGAGTCCTTCAGTTATTCCTTTTTCTATATTATATAATACAAAAGGAATAATGATTTCATTTTTATACTTAAAGATTTCAATATATTTATTAGGGTAATACTTTTTTAATTCACGACTATAAGCAGGTGAAATTACTAGTGAAAGTGCATTTATATATTTAAAAAACGAATGCAATTCTTCAATAGCATTTTTAGATATTGCATTCGTTTTTTTTAAAGTTACTTTTAAATCTTCTACTTGTAAAACAATGGTTTCATTTAATAAATCACTTTTATTGGTATAATGCTTGTAAATCGTTTTTTTAGACACTCCACATTTACTGGCAATATCATTCATACTGATATTCTGAATTCCAAAACTGAAAAACAACTCTCGGGACACTTCTAAAATATGATTTTTAATATGCATAATTAAAAAGATTTAATTAATTTGACCAATAGATTTTTTGTAATTCGCCTGACTTATTTGTTGCATTGCTTTGGCGTCGATCACTTCAGAATAGGCTTTTTGCCAAAGTACTTGCGCTTCTAAAACATCTTTTCCTACTACAGTACCAGCATCAAAACGATCTTGGTGTAACCTTAAATTTTCGTCAGCTTGTGCTAAAGATTTTTCAGTGATTTTAACTCTTTTTATGGCTTGTTGCAATTCTAAATAGGCATTTTCAATCTGAATCACAATTAACTCTTGTGTGTCTTGTAATTCCAATTGTTTCGCTTCGGTTTTAAACTGTTGTTCTTTTACTTTTTGTTTACGTCCACCCCAATCAAACACAGGTATATTAACACTCAACACGCTATAATAGGAAGTTAAATCGTTAGAAGCATCACTAAAATTGATTGCTTTTCCTGTGCCATACAATCCACTTACATTAAAGGCAACCGTTGGTTTTCTATCGGCTTTTAAAACTTTAGTTTGTAACGTTTCAATTTCAACAGCATTCGTAAGCATTTTAATTTCTGGCCTATTCGTTAAAGCATCTTTAGCATTTGCTTTTTCCGTAAGTGGAGCATTGATGTTTAAAGCGTCCTTAACTTCAAAATCAGCATTTTCAAGTCCTATTAATTGTGCCATTTTAAGCTTTAAAATTGCTAATCCGTCATTGGCTTTTAATAAATTTAATTCAGCTGTATTTAGTTGTACTTGCACTTTAAGTACATCATTTTTGTAGATAATGCCTGCATCAAACGAATTGGTTAAATCTTTCAATAATTCTGTTAACAGGTCTTTGTATTTGTTGGCTAAATCTACTTTAGCAGTAACATTAATAATTTGCCAAAACGTAGTTTCAACGTCCAATAAAACTTCTGCTTGGGTGAGTTCTTTTTGCGAGGTATATAAATCTACAGCCGTCGAACTTATTTTTTTTGCTGTATGTATTTTACCACCAGCATAAATAACTTGCGAAACACCTAAAGAGGCTACTGCTTGATTTTCTGGTAATAATGCGTTAATTGGTTCACCTACATGAATTCCCATAGCGCTAGCATCTACAAATGGTTTATCTGATGCATAAACCGAAGCTTTTGCAGCTTCTGCTGCGGCTATATTTTGTGACGCACGTTTTGTCTTTTTATTGTTTGTTTTTGCTAATGTTTTGGCTTGTTCCAAGGTTAATATTCGATCTTGAGCCTGTAAGCTTTGAAATGAAATAACCAATAGAAAAACAAAAGACAGGATATATTTATATGTTTTCATTATTTATTTTTTTAAATATACTATAGTGACTACCACTTCCCTTTTAGGGGGGATTGAAATAAATTCAAGAAGCAGTAGTCTATAGTTTTGTTATTTAAATCGTTTTTTTAATTTGTGTTTTAATACCTCTATTTTTCTTGACGTTCTACTTTTCTTAGGTTTGTAAAGAATAGGTTCAAATTCTTCAGCATCTGGGTGTGGATGTTCTGCATCAGGTGTTGGTTTTACAAACTTGTAATACAAAACAGGCACAATAAATAAGGTCAAAACCATAGAAACAATTAAACCAACTGCTAATACACTTCCCAAAGGTGCCCAAAGTGGAGATTTACCAACAATCATTGGCACTACTCCAACGGCAGCAGCAATAGAGGTTAAGAATATAGGGCGCATACGTCTTTTACCAGAAGCTTTAGCCGCTGCTTTTATAGTGTAGCCATGTTGTAGTACCAATTCATCTGCATAATCTACCAGAATAATTCCGTTTCTTACCACGATACCTATTAAGCTTATGACTCCCATAAATGCGGTGAAACCAAGTGGATTATTTGTCAATATTAGCCCTAAAAAGGCTCCTAAAAGACTTAACGGGAATGTAGCTAGTATGACTAATACTTTGGTGAAATCTTTAAATTGAAATAATAAAACCAAGAATATTAATACTAAACTAATACTTAAGGACATCATCATGCCTGGAGCCGTATCATTGGTACTTTCATATTCGCCACCATAATTAATAGTTATACCATCTGGTAATTCTAAATTGGCAATTTTTGGCATCACATTATTTTGAACCGTAGCTGCCTTTAATCCCATTTGCGTTTCGGCAAGTACAGTTAATGTTCTTAAACCATTGCGATGTGTAATAACTCCTGTATGCCATTCTGGTGTAATGGTTGCCACTTCTTTTAAAGGCACTTTAGTACCGAACATAGTAGAAATAGAAAGCACACCCAAATCACTTATATTTTCGCGATTATTGGCATTGTAACGCAATACAATATCGACCGCTTTATCACCTTCATACAATGTGGAAACCGGATACCCTTTTAATCCTGCACCCAATGTTTGCGAAACCATCGCATTAGTAACCCCTAACCTATTTGCTTTATCATCTTTTAAATTGACATTAACACCATAATAATCATCTTGATATGAAGATCTCACCCAGTTTGTACCTTCTTCATTATTTAATATAGAAGTTACTTGTTCTGCAACTTGTTTTTGCTTGGTTAAATCCTCTCCCACAATACGCACTTCTATTGGTGCAGGGGTATCTTTCATAGACAATTGTCTAATTCGAATATAACCATCGGGAATAAAGCCATCAAACTTTTTAATATAGGCATCAGCCAACTCTTGCGTGGCTTCTTTTCCTGTAGTGGTTATGAATATTTGTGCAAAGTTTTTACGTGGAAATTCTGGCGCGTACGTTGAATGAAAACGAGGTGAACTGGTGCCAACAAAACTAGCAACACCTAAAACTCTTTCATCTCCTTTAATTTCTTTTTCAATACGATTAACAGCAGCTTCTGTTTGTTCTAAACTTCCTCCATTTGGTAACCAAACTTCAATATTAAATTGATTTCTTTCGGCTGTTGGAAACAATTCTTGTTCTAAACCTGTAGCAAGACCTAAAGCTAATACAACTGAAGATAAGCCTACTAACAATGTGTTTTTTGGATATCTAAAGCTAAAATCTAAGGCTTTGTTAAATACAGTTTGCAATCTATCTAGCAATGATTTCTTTTCTAGTTGATCGCTAACTTTATGTTTTAATCCCTTTTTAATAAATACATAGCACATGTATGGTGTTAATAATAACGCCACAAGTAACGATGCAAATAAGGCTACAGCCACAGCGATTGGTAGGGCTTGAATAAACTCTTTTGCGATACCATTTAAGAAAAAAGCCAACGGTAAAAAAGCAAAAATTATTGCCATGGTTGCTGTAAAAATTGGCACCATTAATTGTGTAGCACTTTGCCATGCCGCAGTCCAACGATCTACGCCTTCGTCTAATTTTTCTATATAATTATCCACTACAACAATAGCATTATCTACTACCATTCCCAATACTATAATTAATGCGGCAAGCGTTACTTGGTGAATTTCAATACCAAGGATATTTAGTACACCAAAGGTGATAACGATAGCTATAGGACAGGCGATAGCTGAAACAATAGCCACTCTAAAGGGTAGTAATATAATAACTACAATTATTACTGCTAAAATAGCAATGACAAATTCTAGCATAAAGTGGCTAATACTACCTTTTACAACTGCAGGTTGATCTACAATAGTATTGATAGATACATCTTGTGGTAATTGTTGTTTTATAAAGTCTATTTTTTTGGTAAGCTTTTCTCCAAACTGAACGATGTTATTTCCCGGTTGCATTTCTACCGTAAGCATCATTACTTTATTGTTGTCTACTTGAATGAAACTAGAAGTTTCTTCATAACGACGTTCAATAGTGGCCACATCTTTTAAACGTACTACTTTTCCGTCTGGGCTACTGTATATAATTTGGTTTCCTAAATCGGCTTCGTTTTTATATTGATTTTTTGCAAAAACGGATACTTCGGAATTTTTTAATGTAATTCCGCCAGCATAGCCCGTGTTATTTTGCATTTGTATAACTTGGGCAATTGTTGAAAAATCGAAACCATATTGTTTTAGTTTTTCATCCAATACTGTCACGTATATTTGTTGTTTTTGCCCTCCATATCGTTTTATTTTAGAGGTTTCATTAATGGTTTTTAACCCATCTTCTAACACATCTAAATACGATTCTATTTCAGCATAACTACGGCCTGGTGCCGAAACTGTAATCATTTGCGCCACAACATCTCCAAAATCACTATTTACCATTGGACCAACAACGCCTTGTGGAACTGCAAAATCTTGTCTGAATGTGGTATTTAAGCCATGCTGAAGTGTTGCCCAAAAACGATCCGTATCTTTTACATTTTCATTTAACTCAGCTGTTATAATTACTTGACCTTCTTTGGTTTCCGAAATTGTCTTTTCTTTTCTAATTTCTTCAAAACCAAATAAATATTGTTCTAGCTTGTTTGTTAATTGTTCTTCTACCTGCAACTCATCTGCTCCAGGAAATACTGCAAATATCAATCCTTTACGAACTGTAATTTGAGGATCTTCACTACGCGCCATCGTTGCTAAAGAATAGATTCCTAACAGCATTAATAATGAAGTCAAAACAATGGTAACCTGTCGGTATTTCATTGCTGCCTCTATAAAATTTATTTTTACTCTCTTCATTTTAAAATGGGATTTTATTTAGATGACAGTTTTATTGTTTGTCCGTCTTTTAAAGTTCTATGTCCTGCAATTATAAGATGGTCTAGTGCTGTTAAACCATCCGTAACAATAACTTCATTACCATAAAAACCACCAAGAGACACTCTTTTTTTAATCGCTTTATTGTCTAGTGCAACAAATACATAGTTGATATTATTGGCGTCTCTAACAATGGCACTAGCAGGAATCGAAATAATACTTAAGTCATTGTCGGTTTCAATTTTAATGTCGCTAATCATCCCTGGGAGCAATTTGTTCTCAGAATTGTCCAGTCTCACTTTTACATTAAATGTTCTTGTTAAAGCATCAGCACTTGGATTCACAATAGCCACTAAGCCATTAAAAGTTTCTCCCATTGAAGCGATTTCTACTTTTGCTGGAGTTCCTATTTTTAGTTTCGAAATTTCAGACTCAGTAATAGAAGCTTTAGCATACACCTTATCTGTTTTCATAACTGTAAAAGCAGGAATACCGGGAGCTGCTGTTGCTCCAATTTCTGTTAGTTTTGCAGTGATAATACCAGAAAAAGGCGCGTATAATTTAGTGTCCGATAGATTTTTAGCTGCTAAATTTCTATTGGCATTTGCTTGAGCTACAGCAACTTTAACGGCTATAAAATCGCGCTCTGGCAAACTTCCTTTTTGGAATAAACCATTTAGTCTTTTAAAATTATCATTGGCAAGCTCTAAGCCTGCATTGGCAATATCAAATGCATTTTTGTAGGTGGTAACATCAATAGACGCCAATAATGCTCCTTTTTTAACTTTCTGGCCTTCTTGCACATAAACATTAGAGATTCTCCCTGGAATAGAAAAACCTAAAGACACAGTATTATCTGCCTCAATGGTTCCGCTGTAATTTAATACTTCTTTTGTAGCAGTTTTTTCAATTTGTTTTACCGTAACTTCTGGTATGACTTCTGTTTTTATATTTTCTTTTTTTCCAGAACAACTTGCTAATAAAAAGACAAGCGCAGTAGCAGTTAATAAATGTTTCATAGATATGCTTATTTGTGTAATTATTATTTTAATGTTTTACACGGCAAAATTGCATCTAAACGAAAGATTAGAAAAGGTCTATAAAATGAATGAATTGGTCTAAAACCGTTATTTTACAAATGACATGTTATAAATAAATGTAGAAAACAGTTGATTTTTAGAGCTAAACAGGAATAACACTAGTCCAAAAAAGTTATTAAAATCACAAGTAATTAGTGTGCTTTTCGGAAAGCTGTTGGAGACAAACCTGTATGTTTTTTAAAGAATTTACCAAAAAAAGATTGATCGCTAAATTGCAGCTCTTCAGCAATTTCGGCAATACTTAAGGTTGGTTTATTTAATAATAATTTAGCTTCTAAAATAACAGCTTCATCTATTAATTGATTGGCCGTTTTACCAGAAACTTCTTTTAAAACTTTAGATAAATAACCTGAAGTTATGCAAAGTACATCTGCATAAAATTGAACCGTTCTTTCGCTCTTAAAGTTTTCATTTAAAAGGTCTAAAAACCGAAGCATAAGCGCTTCTTGACGAGATAAATTTGCTTCCAAATTCGGGAATTCTCTTTTATAAATAGAACCATATTGATATAATAACAGCTTAAAAGAAGAATGAACTAACTCTTCCTTATATGGTAGTTTTTCTAAAGAAAATCTATGATATCGTTCTAGTGTTTTTGCTATAGAAACGGTAGAATCCATTTCTTTTCCTGTCAGTTTAAGTTTAGGAATGTTGCTCGCTGTAAAAAAATCAAATGCATCAAAATCTTCTTTTCTAAATCCGTTTTTAAGAATAAAATCGACTGTAAAACTAATAGATATAATACTTAATTTTGGGCTCATTTCAAGAATTTGAGCTACAGCTTGTGGCTTTACAATGATCACTTCATTTTTTAAAAGTGTATGTGGAATTAAATTTAACTGTAATTTAAAAGTACCTGAAAGTAGTAATACTAGGGAATAACCATCACTTCTAAAAGGATAGCCAAGAGGGATTTTTTCGAATTTATTATGTGAAATATGTACGTGCAATCCATCACCTTGGTCAGAGTCCCCAACGATTTTAATAATTTCACTTATTGTATGCTTTATTATTGATGAATTTTTCAAATGAAAAAGTTAGTAATTATGTCTACTTCAAATATACTATTTAATTTTAGGTTTATTTTTATACTAATAAAGAACTAAAATTGACTTGAGTTAAAAATTAACCCATTTCACACATATTACGCTTCCCTCCTACGTCGTCGCATAAAAAGTGTTTAATCACAAGGTTAATATTTTTTTAGAGGAGTTCTTGAATCTCGTAAACTCGATTTCATTGACATTGCAGAAGAAACTTTTAGAATTAATTTTTTTAAGAAACTGTAGTAAGAACTTTCGCTTTTAACCAAAGCTCAAGTTGTATAATGTAGAACATTATAGTTCATTTATGTAGTAACTTCTGCATAGCCGTTTTTACGGCTATTTACACATTATTGTAGTTATAAAACGTTTTAGATTTAATAGATGCCTTCATCATCAAATAACATCAGTTCTATAATTTGTGTGGAAGGCAATCTATTTTTATCAATAGTAGCAATAACTACTGAATGTGTTTTGGTTACTGTTCATTTATACTTTTAATTCTTCAAAGACTTTTCTAAAATTTTCAGCACTTTGAGCCCCAACCACTATAATTTTATTATTAATAATAAAAGTTGGAACACTAGAAATATTATTATCAATACAAAACATTTTATTGGCTTCTAATATTTTTTTATACTTATTAGTTGCAAAAACCTGATCAACTTCTGCTTCTGAAATACCTACTGTCAATGCCATTTTCTTTATTTCGGGAACCAAACTTATGTTTATGTCTTTAAAAAAGAATGCTTCGTACATTAGGGAATTAAAGGCATCAGATTTGTTTACCTCTTTAGCATACTCTGCAACTTGTAATGCTTTGTTAGAATTAGGCATCGCAGTGATGTCTGCAAATTCATAGCCGAATTGACGTCCAAATTCTTGTAGCTGAACATTTTTCTGTTTTGCATTTGGGAAATAATCTTTTGAAGGAATACCGTTTTCCGGTATGTCTGAATGAATTTCATAACCTCTAAAGTTAATTTCAATATCATATTCTTTTTTCAGACCATCAATAGTTCCTTTTGCAATGTAGCAATATGGGCATTGAAAATCGGAAAACATTGTAATTTCGTATTTCATTTTATCTCGTTTTTTTAGTATTATTTATATAGAATTTTTATTTTCTTTAAGCTCTTTTAATATTCGTCTAAGAGCAAATACAAAGCTCTCAGGGCTTTCCTCCTGCGTAAAATGATCTGCATTTGGCAATAATTGAACATTTGCATTTGGATAATAAGAACGCCACTTAGCAATCGATTCTATATTTCCTAAAGTTCTATTTTTCTCACCAAAGATCAACTCCACTGGTTTGTCTGCTAAAAGGTGTAATTTTTCTTCTATTTCTAGAAACCAACAAAAGTGCCACAACACAACCAAAACCTAGATATAAATAAAAGTATCCAAAATAATTCCGAACCCATAAAAAAGTCCTTTCAATAGCGTTATAACTTTCTTCGGTGGTAAATAAGACGACTAAAGTGTAAAAAAAATGATCCCTACCGAAATAGATAAAATGGCGTGTTTTTGAATGTATTTTAGCATTAAATCTTCATTTTAAGTAAAACTAAGGATTCGTTTTTAAATACGAATCCTTACTTAAAAAATGCAATTACTGTATAAGTATTGTTCAATTCAGCTAGAATATTTGAAGTTTCAAGCCTTATAACGATATCCCAACATTCCTAATAAATATACAATTACGCTCTATTGAAAATCAGATGCCTTAAAAGGGTACTTTCTTGGTGTTTTCTGAATAGTAATCCAATGTGCAACAGTAAACGATTTTACTCCCCATTGTCCATTAAAACGACCTAAACCTGAGTTTTTAACACCTCCAAATGGTGCATAAGCACTATCATTAACCGGTTGGTCATTAATATGCGTCATACCAGCTTCAATACCTTGTGCAAATGCCATTCCTTTAGCTTCGTCTTGTGTAAACACAGAACTAGACAAACCAAAATCTGTAGCATTAGCTAAACGCAATGCGTCTTCCATATCTTTAGCACGTGTAATAGATACTGCAGGTCCAAAAATCTCGTGTTTGAATAACGGACAGTTTTCATCTGTATCTACAAAAACGTGCGGTGGCATATGTAAACCATCTGCTTCACCACCTAAAGCCATTTTATAACCTTGTGCTTTAGCTTCGTCTATTAGGTTTTTAACGGTGTCAAATTGTGCTTGATCTATGATTGGTCCTACAAACGTGTCCGGATCATTCATATCCAAACGTTTTAAGGTTTTAACTTTTGCGATAAACTTCTCTGTGAATTCATCATAGACTTTATCTTCTACGATAATTCTGTTAATCGCCATACAAATCTGACCTTGATTCATAAATTTACCCCAAGCAGCAGCTTCTACAGCTTGATCAATATCTGCATCTTCAAGCACTACAAACGGACTGTTACCACCCAATTCTAATTCGATATTTTTAATAATATCTGCACTCAACGCATTTTGCCCTACTTGACGACCAACCGGAGTTGAACCTGTAAAAGAAATTAATTTTGAGATTGGATGCTTTGTAATTGCAGTACCAATAGTTCCACCTCCACCAGGCAACACACTTAATAATCCTTTTGGGAAACCTGCTTCTTCTAGAAATGAAGCGAAAATTAATCCTCCAGTAACTATAGATGTTGATGCTGGTTTTAAAACCACTGCATTACCAACCGCTAACGCAGGTCCTAAAGTACGAGCTGTTAATTGTCCTGGGAAATTCCAAGGAGAAATTAATCCTATTACTCCTAATGGTTTTCTAACTGCAATAGATTCTTTACCCTCTATATCTCTTGGTAAAATTTTACCTTCTACTAATAATGGTAAATGCACAGCGCTTTCAAAAACACTAGCTACTAACTCAGCTTCAAAATAGCCTTTTGCCAAAGTTGCTCCTACTTCTTTTCGTGCCCATTCTGCAAATTCTTGTTTACGATTTCTAACAACCGTAGCTAGTTTTTGCATCATTCTGCTCTTTTCTGGAGGTAATACTGCAGCCCATTTTTTTTGTGCAATTGCAGCTGTTTCAAAAGCTTCATTTACATCATCCTCTGTGGCACCGTTTAAAGAGAATAACTCCTCTTGATTCCAAGGATTTATATCTTTTATTACTGGTCCTTTTCCATCTTTCCATTCGCCACCAACAAATATTTTTTTGGTGTAATCAGGTAATTCTTCTTGTGTTTTCATTTTTGGTATGTTTTCTTAATTAATTTTTTCTATTTTTCAATCTGATTCACAAAAAATTCTTGCTGAGAAGATGCTATAATAGCCTCTTTCATTAATTTATCTGTAACCTGTGTATACGATTGTTTTCTGTGGGTAACACCAGCTTCATCATTTTTCCAACGTTGTTGCAATGCAAAAGAATTTTCTTTTCCTTTAATGCTGTAAAAATCAAAACGGATGTTGCCTTCTTCTTGTCTGGTAAGTTCTGTGTGCTCTATTAATTGTTTCACAAACTCTTCTTTATAGCCTTCTTTAATTTCAAAAATGAAAAACAATAGCACTTCATTATTGTCCACTTTAATTTGACTAAAATCATTAGTTGGCAACGGTTTTTCGTTATTTAAAAACAATGTTTTAGGCGCTTCAATTAAAGCCGATTTTACGCGATCTGCAATTCCTCTTTTGTCTACTGCTTCCGTATGAGATTCTAAAGTCTTTTCTCCTTCATTTATTCCGAAGACCAAAAAATTTTCTGGATTGTTTTTATCTTGAAACAACTTCATCTCTAAAGTTCCAGCCTCTTTACGCACCACCTCTTGATTCTCTAGCATTTCCTTTTTAAACAAATCAATCTTGTCCGATTTTATTTTAAAAGTGGATAAAATGGTAATTTCTGGGTCTTTCTTTTTATCATAAACCACAGACATCCCTGTTCCTTTATTTAAAATTAAACGCATTTTAGTATCTGTAACATCAATCTGAATACAGTCTGAACCTAAATCCATCGTTCCTAGAGTACTTGTTCTACAGAAATATTCACCTTCCCAATTCCAAGTTCCTTTTAATTCTTGTCCGCCAAAGTTTCCTTTAATTATTCCGTCACTTGTAGCAATAGACGCTCCACCTTCATCACCATAATAATTGTCGGCTCCTTTTTCTATATAATCTTCTTTAGTAGTAATTCTATCCCAAGAAACGGGCTGGTAGGCAATCAATTTATTATCGAAAATATAAGGTGCATAAATGATTTCGCCATCCGTATTAATGTCTGCAATTCCTTTGGAAGACGCATCAATTAAATAGCTTTTATCACCATCAAACGTGAATAATTGTCCTGTTGGGTTACTGCTGGCAAGTAAAACACCGTTAAAAGATGTAACACCATCAAACACTCCTTTTTTATTTGAAGAAGTAATTAACGTTACCTTTTTAGAAGTGATATCAATGTTATATAATGAACCAAAATCTTCAGGTTCCCATTCTTTTCGCATTAATCCTTCGCCATTTTCTAGTCCGTAATTAGCAACAACCAAGGTGTTATTTTCTACAAAAACGCTATTCGGAAACGGAATTTTATCCGACTGTAACCACACCACTAATTTGTCATTCTCAATAGTGTAAATTTTACCACCAGGCACATCAGAAATAAAAACTTGTCCTGTTTTTTGGTTTATGGTTAAGTCATTTAAAGAACCTGCTTCGTTGTCTGCGTAACTTTTTATGATACTTCCGTTATCTAGATTTATAAGATGCACTTGCTTTTGGTCGGCAACATACAAGGTGTTTTTATAAATATCAGAACCTGTAGGAGCTGTTAATCCGGTTGTCCAATTAAGGTTGTCAATTACTCCATCTTTAGAAACGCGACTTATAAAACCAGGTGCTGCACCATTGGTGTTAGAAACATACAACCATTTATGATTTGGTGAGGCATACACAGATTCCGGCATTTTAAACCCGTCTAATTCCCATTTTATAGCTACAGAAAAATCGTTAGTAATTAGCTCCTCACTTTCTTTATCTGTTGAAACTTTTGGCACTTCTTTGTCCTTACATCCTGCTAATACAATGACTAGCAGTACTACTATTGTGTAAATTGAATTTTTCATATCTCGTTTACTTGATGTAAATATTCTGGAATAGGACGTTCTAATGTTTCTGATAACACTTTACCTGTTTCCATAGAAAGTGCGTCTGTTGTAGAAAACTTCTGTGCTAATTCTTGCGTTTTCCATTCTTCAATAACCACCAACTGATTTGGATTTTCTAAAACCGTATATGCGTTAAAAGAAACACAATCATCTTGAGCTCGCACATTCGGAATTTGCTTCTCGTATTGTGCGATCAGTTTTTTGTTTTCATCTGCTTTAATATCAAACAAAGCAATAACACGTAGTTCTGCTGAATTAGCAGTACTGCTAAACTCTTCAACTCCTTTTTCTTCGGAAACTTCACCAACCAAAACATAAGCTTTAGGTGGGTTTACAAGTGCTTCATTAGCTAATTCTGCTAGTTTTAGTTCGTAGGATTGAGAACGATGAAATGCCACAGCCTCTTCTCCGGTAAACAATTCATATCCAAAAAACATATTAGGGTTTTGCTTATCTTCAAACAAGCGAATTACCAAACATCCTGGTTCTGTAACACTTCCCTTTTTTACAGTCATTAAAGCCTCTTTAAATTGAGAACGGAATGCTGGTTTTACTTCAAACTGACCTATAACTTTTATCATCTTATCTCGTTTTTTTATTGCTATTTATATAGAATTCTTATGCTCTTTTAATATTCGTCTAAGCGCAAACACAAAACTCTCAGGGCTTTCCTCTTGCGTAAAATGATCTGCATTAGGCAATAATTGAACATTTGCATTTGGATAATAAGAACGCCATTTAGCAATAGATTCTGGATTTCCTAGAGTTCTATTTTTCTCACCAAAGATCAATTCCACTGGCTTGTCTGCTAAAAGGTGTAATTTTTCTTCTATTTCTAGAAACCAAGATTCTGAAAGTGTAATATGCTGTGGAAAAATCAATGTTCCTTTTCTAGATTCTGGTGTTGGAAATGCCATTTCATAAGCATTAATAATCGCTTGATTATTGCCAGATTTTTTATTCATACTTTTTAAAAGCAATGTTCTTACAAAGTAATTCTCCTCATAAATAAGTCTTTTTCCTTCTTCCGTTTTAAAGAAATTAGAAAATTTTTCTGATTCAGGATTTGCTTTCCAAGCCCAAGTATTAGAAATAACGGCTCCTAAAATACAATTTGGATGGTTTGTAGCAAGATGCAATGCAGTTGGTCCGCCCCAATCTTGCACAACCAAAATAAACTTTTCAAGTTTTAAATGATCAAGCACCAAAGATTTCACCCATTTTGCGTGCTCTTGTGGCGTATAATCAAAATCTTTAGGCGTATCTGAAAATCCAAAACCTGGTAAATCATAAGCTATTAATCTTGCTTCACCAGATAACTCTTTTATAATATTTCTATATATAAATGACCATTCTGGATTTCCGTGTGCTAATACAATAGGTATGCCTTCTCCTTCATCTATGTAGTGCATCGAAACACCGTCTTTGTCATACCAATTACTTTTAAAAGGATACTCTTCTTTATCTACTAGAAAAGGTCTTTTCTTCTGGTTTGATGCATCTTTGTTAAAAATTAAAGCATTTGTAGAATTATTATTTTCCATAACCAAATTGCTCTTAAATAGTAACAATTACTTTACCAACTGTTCTTCCTTTTTCAACTTCTCTATGTGCGTCTGCCATATCTTCAAAAGCAAAGGTTTTATAGATATTTGGTTTAATAGCACCACTTTCTAACATTCCTTTTAAAGTGTTCATATCTTTAGCGCTAGAATGCACTAAAATATTAGAAACCGTTTTGTTTTCTTTCTCTGCTATAGCTTTAGCTTCCTCGGGCATATCCATACCAAAAGTGGTAATTACTGTTCCTCCATCTTTTAAAACCTTAGTGGAGTTCACTAATACTTGACCACCTTGAGTATCTAATACAAAGTCGATATCAGATAAGATTTCTTCAAATTTTTGTGTGTGATAATCTATAGCTTCATCTGCACCAATAGACAGTATGAAATCTTTGTTTTTAGCTGATGCAGTTGCAATAACATACGCACCAAAACTCTTTGCTATTTGAATTGCAAAATGACCAACTCCACCAGAACCAGCTTGAATTAAAACTTTATCTCCTTTATTAATTTTTCCTTCTAAAATTTGTAATGCCGTTAAAGCAGCCAAAGTGGTCGCAGCAGCTTCTTCAAAAGAAACGTTGCTTGGCATAAGTGCTAAATGAGCTTCTGGAGCTGCAACAAATTCCGCGTATGCTTTACCTGCTCCTGGAAAGTTTACCATCCCAAAAACAGTATCACCTACTTTAAAATCGGTAACGGCTGTACCAGCCTCAGTTACTGTTCCTGCAATATCCCATCCTAAAATAACTGGACGATTTTTACCGTACATTGAATCCAACATTTTGTCAGCGTACTTTGGTTTTACATCTGCAGGGTTTAATGAAATTGCTTTAACAGCAACTAACACTTCGTTTTCTTTTATGCTTGGCTTTTCTACTTCTGCTAAATGAAGGTTTTCTGGTCCTCCTGCTTTTGTTAATACTATAGCTTTCATATTGTGTGTTTTTTAAAAAATTATATTTGATGAATTTGATTAAAATAAAGGATTATCGTTCGCAGATTTATCTCCTTTATTGAAGGTGTTAAACGCATCCCAATGTTCAGAAATTTTACCGTCTGTAATTCTAAAAACATCCATTGTAGAGGTTCTATCACCTTCTTTATTTGTAATTACTTGAACGAAAACAAGGTCTTTCTCTGCCACAACAAGATTGAAATTGAGTTTAAATTTAGGAGCATCTTTTAACCAAATAGGTAACATTTCTTTAAGCGCTTCTCTACCATCTGCAACATTAGGGTTGTGCTGAATGTAAACTGGACCAACATATTTATCTATGTTTTGATAATTCTGGTTTCCGAAGAGATCTTGATAAAAATCTGTTACTACTTTTTTGTTTGCCTCTAAAGTCGCTTGCTCCTGATTTTGAACTTCTATTTTAGATTCCAAATTTGTAATGTTTTCATTTAATTTTTTTAATTCCGCAGAATTGTCTGTACAAGATGCAAATAAGATAGCACCAATTAATACTACTGTTAGTTGTACTTTTTTCATAATTTTAATTTTAGTTATTAGTTAATTTTAATGATACTACAAATCTAAAAATGTCTTGTAGTTTAGTAATGGTAAATAATGTACCTTTAATGGTATATTGTGTTCGTAATTTATTTAATATCAATATTTTATGATTTAATTAACAAAGTACGCCTTACTTTTTAACGTAAATCATAGGAAGTGAAAAAGATTCAATTTTATTACTAAAAAGAATTGGCGCATATAGCGTATTACCTTGAATACTTATATCTGCTAATCCTTTAGGAAATGTTCCTACTCTTTTTCGAGTATCGTTATTAATAAAATACAAATCACTAACAATTCCGCTAGTCACTAAATATCCGTCTTTAACTGCCGCTAAACCATCTAAAGCACCTAACTGATACGCACTTTTAATCATCGTAGCTGTTTTGTCTTTTAGGTTGACTTTATACAAACTACCAAACTTATCTGGAGTTAATTCTAAGGATAATTTTGTGCCAAAATCAGCTATAATTAAATTATCATCTTGAATAAAAATTCCGTTTGGATGTTTAATTTCTGGTGTTTGAAACCAAACTACTAGTTTGTTATTTTCTAAAGTGAAGATTTTTCCGCCTGCAATATCAGAGATAAAAACCTGACCTGTTTTAGAAACTACAACATCATTTAATGAAACCACATCTGTTGATGTAAAGCTATTTATGAGCTTACCTTTTTTTACATCAATTATATGAAGTTCCTTGCCATCACCTACATACAATTTGTCTTGGTATAAAGCTAAACCAGCAGGGTTGTTTAACCCTGTTACCCATTTATAATTATCTACTTTACCTGCTTTTGTAATTCGGCTTATATATCCTTTTTCATTCTGATTTACGTTAGAAACATACAACCAATTTTGTGTGGGAGAAGCCACTATAGATTCTGGCATAGAAAAACCTTCTAATTCCCAGTTTTTAATTAATTGATTAGAAGAATTAACTTTTGTAGTTGCCACATAATTGGTTTCTTTTAAAACTTCTTTCAAAGCAAAAACCCCATTGTTTGCTGCAGGAAAACCAGTATAGAGACTCAACAAAATCATCGTTTCAGAAATCTCATTTGGAGTTACACCTACGTTCAAAGCAGCTTTCATATGCGACTTTAATTGTGATGTTGAATTAGCTTGTGTAGTAAGACTAGCAATTATTAATAATTCTTTTGTTTTAAAATCTAAACCTGGTCTGTTATAAATTTCTCCAAAACCATAGCGAATTATGTAATCTGACATATCTGGGGATACGTCTTTAAACGCCGCTTCTAAACCATTTGCAGCGCCTTCTCCATTAACCTCATTTACAATTTTTACGCCTGTTTTATAGTTGTCTTCTTTTGTGTTTTGTGCAATACTCGCAAAAGAGAAAGACAATGCTAAAACTAAAATTATGTACTTTTTCATAATCTTATTATTTTCCGTTTTGTTTTGCTGTAGCCTTTGGTGCTGCACCTTGTTTTAAGTCTTTATTTCTGAATTTTTCTGTTTCTGGAAGTTGTAAATTAACTTGGTTTACTTCTTGAATTTCAATAGAAAGTTTATCAAATTTGATGTCTTCTAAATGCCCACCCAATTTTATATCGTCTGATAAAAAGTGAAAATGCATTCCCGGAATAACGATGTTTCCTAGATAATCTGGTGTAAATAAACCTACCAAAGTCCCCTTAATGTTGTCTCTAGTATACATTACACGTGTATCTAAATATTCAAATAAAGACACATCTTCATTCTCTACTTTATGGGCAGAAGCCATTTTTAAGTGCTTAAATTCACCTTTAATTCTATACGCGTAAAAACTATTTTTAGAGGTTGAATATTTTTGAAGCTCTCTAGTTAAATCTTCATAAGACTCAATATTTTCAACAGTTACGGTTTGTTTCGGTTGAAAGTTTATCATCGTCATATTTGGTGATTCTAAATCGTCTGGTGCTTCTGCGATTCCGCCTTCGGCATCAATCGTATAGACCACTCCGTCTACAGCAACCAGCTCTCCAGCCAAATGATTTACGGTTCCAATACCAATATTACCTTGCTGTACCATTTGTTGTGGCGTAATATTACCTTCATAAATACTATTTAATAAGGCAACCGTTGGTGCATATTGGTGAATGGTATTTTCGGTATGAGGCGCCAAACCGTGTTTGTCCGTATCCTGAGAATGTGAATGTCCGTGCGCTTCTTCCGAAGTTGACATTGCTTCTTTTTTAGTCTCATTTCCGCAGCTTGCTAAAAGCGCCAACGAAAATAGTAGTATTAGTTTTTTCATAATAGTAGTTTTTAGTTGAAGGTTAATGAGTATTAAATTTCTTTAACGAAATTCATATATTGCTTTAAATCACCAATTACAGCTTCTTCCATAAGTTTACCTGTTTTTTCTGCGTACGGTTGGTGAAAGTGAATGTCCCACACATCAGATTCTTTTCTCCAATGTTCATATACAGCCAATGTGTCTTCTTGGTCGTCTACTGTGTATAGATCAAAAAGAATGTTTCCTTTTTCCTCTTTTCTGGTATGTGTAATGTGGTCTTCAAACTGATTTAAAAGTTGTGCTCTAAATTCTGTTTTCAACTTAAAAATGAAGAAAATAATAAATACTTCATCTTCTGGGTTTGCAGATTTAGTTCTTTCCGGTAACGGATTGGTATCCCCTAAGAAATAAAAATCTGGAGCACCTGCTAATGCAGTTTGTCCAACTTTCATTAACTTCTTTGTGTGCGGCTTATTATCGTGAGATGTTATTGCTGCTTTGTCTGCCCAACGTTCGTAAACAAAAAATACATTGGCATCAGTATTCGATACAAATACTTTAATTTCTTTATTGCCAGCTTCTTTTTGTGTCGCTGCTTGTGCTTCTTTTAAAGTTGCTGCAAAACTAGTTGCGTGTTCCGGTTTTGCTGTGAATTTTACGATTGTGCTTTTCATAATATGATTTTTTATAGTGTTCTCGTTTATTTTATAATTTGGTAATTATGGTTTCTTCTGAAAATCTAGATTTTGGAAGCTTCGCATTGAAATCAGTGTCTTTTCTATAACCTAAAGATACAACTGCTAAAGCCGTATATCCTTTTTCGCGTAAGCCGAATTCTTCATCTAAAGCTTTTACATCTACACCTTCCATTGGGCAAGCGTCTATGCCTAAAGCTGCAGCACCTAATAAAAGAGACCCCATATTTAAGTAGACTTGTTTTTCCATCCAATGTGGTAAATCTTTAAGGTCGTATTTATGAATATCTGCAAACAACATACGTCCACCGTGCATTTGGTCTTTAAA
>NZ_JALCZP010000152.1:0-302 GCF_023555435.1 Polaribacter sp. Z014 | reverse complement strand
AAGGATTTTTACTTTGGTGGGCAATGAGGGATTCGAACCCCCGACCCTCTCGGTGTAAACGAGATGCTCTGAACCAACTGAGCTAATTGCCCTAAGCGGCTGCAAATATATAATCTTTTTTAGATATACCAAATAAAAACATAAATAATTTTATTTTTAAATTAAAAAAGATCTAAAACAAAAAATCCTTCACAAAATTGTGAAGGATTTTACTTTGGTGGGCAATGAGGGATTCGAACCCCCGACCCTCTCGGTGTAAACGAGATGCTCTGAACCAACTGAGCTAATTGCCCTAAAGCGGT
>NZ_JALCZP010000151.1:0-315 GCF_023555435.1 Polaribacter sp. Z014 | reverse complement strand
AGGTAAAACAAGGAGAACTACATTTCCATTTTACAGAATTAAATACAATTCCTGATGAATTCATAGGACTAAAATTAAGTTCTAAAGGCTTTTTTCCAGAAGCAACTATTCAAGATTTTCCAATCCGAGGTAAAAACGTTTTTCTACATGTTATTAGAAGGCGTTGGATTGATGATAATTCTAAAAAATTAGTGATAAGAGATTGGCAATTAGTAGCAAAAGGCACTAGAATTACTAGTGAATTTGCTGCTTTTTTAAAACAAATCAGTCTGTAATAATGCTTCAAGTACATCTGTTGTAGCAACCTTTTACGGA
>NZ_JALCZP010000150.1:0-316 GCF_023555435.1 Polaribacter sp. Z014 | reverse complement strand
TCTAAAACATCATTTAGAAAGGCTGAGAATTTTCTAAAAATTAAACAAAATGAAAATTATTGTCGGAATTAAGCTCGTGAGAAAACACCCAAACGATAAAAGATCAAAATTGCGGAATTTTTACTCAGAATTTAATTTATCAAGTTTGCGGAATTATAAATGCCTGAAAAATAGAAATTACTAAAATGCATTGTTGTAAATTAAAAATAATCTGAAAAATTAACGAAATATGGAAATGGAAATAAAATAACGCATTTGCCAACACCTTGTATAAAAAATTGCTAAATTTGGCTTAATCAAAGGTTGTTGCATTTCT
>NZ_JALCZP010000014.1:0-88835 GCF_023555435.1 Polaribacter sp. Z014 | reverse complement strand
TTTTTTCTTTTTGTCTGGAGTGTTGTTTTCATCAAAGCGATATACTTCATTTATTAAATACGTTACATATAAAACAAAAACTCTTTTTTTACCATTCATTTCTTTAGCATTATTATTTGTCTTATTAGATTGGAATACCTATCTCCAACCAAAAGTTTCTATACCTTCAAATTTGTTTGCTATTTTAATGGGATCCGGTCCAGCAAAGGCAAGTCCATTATGGTTTGTTTTTATATTATATTGTATAAACCTATTATATTATTGGGTTGACACAAAACTAGAGACAGTTTCGATAAAAATAATAGCAATTCTAATTAGTTCTTTTTTAGGATATATTTGTTTTTTAAAGAATATTCATCTACCCTTTCATGTAGAGGTTTCTTTCTCAGCGCTTACATTTCTTGGAACAGGAAACATTCTAAAAAAATATATTTTCAAATTGGAAAGTATTTTAGGTTTGCATAAGTTATGGTTGATGGTAATTATTGTTTCTTTATTTTGTATTTCTTTTAGTGCAGGTATTGCTAATTTTGGGGCTGTTTTAGGTCAAAATATTATTAACAATTATGGACTTTTTTATATTTCAGCTTTTAGTGGAATATTGGGGGTTATTCTTTTAATAAATTATTTAATTTATTTATTTGATAAAGTAAAGGCCATAGATAAGATATTTCACGGACTAATCTATATAGCTAAGAATGCATTGCCTATTTTAGGTGCACAATGCTATGTTATTATCATAGTCGATTCTATAATTAAATATGGATTTACTGAAGAACAACAGCTTTTTGCTTTTTTTGCTAAAATAGTAGCATTAGTCTTATCTATGTATTTATTTATAATTCCAATTTCTTTCAATAAGCTCTACTTCCTTTTTGGAAAAGAGAAACAGAGCTGGAGAAGCTTATTAATCATCAAACAGCAATATAAATGAAAAAATATTCAATTTTAGTAAATACATGTGATAAATTCGAAGATTGCTGGGATCCTTTTTTTAAGCTATTTTCTATTTATTGGCCCGATTACGAAGGAACTATATACTTAAATACAGAGTACAAAGGCTATTCTTATGGAAATTTAAATATTATAGCCGTAAAGGGAGCTTTAAAAAATAACATACCTAAAACAGAACGGGCAACATGGAGCGATTGTTTTAAATGGGCTTTAGAAACAATGAATGAAGATATTGTTTTATATATGCAGGAAGATTATTTTCTGAATAAAAAAATGGATTCAAATACTTTTAATACTTATGTAAATGCTATTACAACTTCCAAAAGTATAGATTGCATTCATTTAACAGATAAATCGGCAGGTGGAGATGAACTGTTTACAATAAACGACCTAAAATTATATTCAATACCTAAACATCATAAAGATAGAGTATCTTGTCAAGCAGCACTTTGGAAAAAGGAGGTTTTAAAAAGTTATTTAAAGCCTTATGAGAGCGGATGGAATTTTGAGTGGTGGGGTTCTAAACGTGCAGCCTACATAAATCATAATTTTTACACCACTAATAACAACGTAAACTCAGATAATGGGCGTAATATAATACCTTATGAAGTTACAGGTGTTATTGGCGGTAAATGGTACCCTGGCGTAGTGCAATTATTTAAAGATCATAACATAGAAATGGATTTTTCTAAACGTGGTTTTTTTGAAAGCAAAACATTAACATTTAACGAACGTTTAAATGCGAAATTAAAACGATTACCCGTAGAGGTTAAAAGTTATATAGATTTATTAAAACTAAAATACTCATAGTGCAAACAATTTATTATAAAATAAAAAGAAAATTATGGGAGAAATGGGTGAGCTTTTCAAGACATCGTGTTTGGTACCCATATATTTATAAATCTAGTTGGTATAGAAAAACAAATTCTAATAAAGGGATTAACGGAATTGTTCAACAATATTTTTCTGCAATTCCTAATTCTAATGCAGGCATTGGGCACCAAATGGCTAATTGGATTGCAGGGTATTGGTTTGCGCAACAATTTAACTTAAAATTTGCTCACATTCCTTTTTCTTCAAATAAATGGGATTCTTTCTTAGGTTTTGGGTATGGAGAAATACCTGTACAAGAATTAATAAAACAAGGGTATAAAAAAGTTCGTTTACCACTATTTGATGAAAATAATGTAAAAGAAGTTACTTTAATAAAGACTATTATTTCGGCATACTCCAACAAGAAGGTTATTTTTGTTTGTGAACAAGATCAATTTTATCAAGATCAATTTGGTGTAATGTATGGAATTCAGCAAAAATTCTATTCAGCACCTCAACGAAAAGTAGAAAAATTAATTTATAGTGATCAAAATTACAATATTGCTATCCACGTTAGAAGAGGAGATATTCTTGCAGATCCCAATAATCCTAATCTTAAAATGCGTTTTATGGCAAATGATTATTTTGAAACTGTTTTAAAACAAGTGATTGCTAAATCAAAAACAGAGAAACTTATACATATTTATTTTTTTTCACAAGGAAGGCCTGAGGATTACCCAGAGTTCCACTCAATTCAAAACCTTCACTGGTGTCTAGATATGGATCCACAAGCCTCTTTTTTACACATGGTATTTGCAGATGTTCTAATTACTAGTAAAAGTTCTTTTTCTTACAAACCTGCTTTATTAAATAAAAATATAAAAGTAGTTCCAAATAATTTTTGGCATGGATACCCGCAGACACAAGATTGGGTTTTAGTTGATGATGATGGTCAATTAGACTTTGAAGAACGTATTAAAATGTAATTATTTTGACAGTTGGTGTTATTGGAGATAGTTGGGGCTTTGGAGAAAAACTTGATTCTTTCCTGAAACTTGAATTAAATAAAAAAGGGAAATAAACTACTAGTACAAGATATAGTGAATGAATTAACGACACGCTAACACCTTATAAAAATAATTGCTTAGTGCTTAACGGAAGGTCGTTGCATGTTTGTAACGTCTTATTTTTTGTCAGAAAATCTTCTCATACAAACCGCTACTATTCTTATTGATATCCGACAAACTTGATATAATTGCGAGTTTAAGATCAATAGAATTGACTTGTCTGATAAATTATTTAAGTATTAAGGAAAACAAACGTAAATATTTAAAATATGAAAAAAAGATTTTATGAATTAGATGCAATAAGAGGAATTGCAATTATGTTAGTTTTATTAAGTCATTATACTTGGGCATTTGACTACCATTTTAATACTCTTAGTGAGCATAAATTTCATTTTTTTTATGGTGATTTTGGTGTACAAATATTTTTTATTATTAGTGGCTTTGTAATTTTTATGTCTTTACAAAATATTACACAAATTAAGCAATTTATAATTGCTAGATTTTCTAGATTATACCCTACCTATTGGATTTGCATGTTTTTAACAATTTTAATTATATTTTTTTTTCCTGTACCTACTTTGGGTAATTACACTTTAAAAGAAGTAATATTAAACACAACAATGATTCAAGGTTTGTTAAAAACTAGACATATCGATCAAGTATATTGGTCTTTAGGAGTTGAATTAATTTTTTACTTCATTATGGGCTTATTATTCTATTTTAAACAATTGAAACATATAATAATTTATTGTTTTTTTTGGTTAATAATTTGTTTAACAGTATATAATTTTCAACTTCCATTTGTAAAGTATTTTAAGGTTCTATTAATAACGGAACACGCTCCATTGTTTATAAGTGGTATAATGTTTCACCAAATAAAATATGGAAAATCAAATTATTTCACTCATATTATTATTATTATGAGTTTAATGATTTATTTAATTAATATTAAACCAGACGCAATTGTACCCAATCCTTTTGAGTTTAAATTGATACCTAGAATACTAGTCATTAGTGCTTATCTAATATTCTACTATATATCTTATGCTAAGATTAAAATATTAGAGAATAAAATACTTTTATTTATTGGTAAAATATCATATCCTCTATATTTATTACATAATGTAATTGGCTATTCCATTATTTATAGAGCCAAAATGATTTATAACAATCAATTTTTTTATGTTATGCTAGCAACTTTAATAAGTATTTTATTAGCCTATTTTGTATCGTCAAATTTTGAAATACCAATAAGCAAAAAAGTTAAAAATAAATTAACGATTTTATTTTCATATTATAGAACTAAGAACAAACCAGAAAAAATATTTGTAAAATAATTGATATAATATTTAAACAAAAATTAGATATTTCTATATCCTTAATAAAAATATAGAATTCAGTTTACGTATTTAAACATAAAAATAATATCACCTAATGAATAAAGTATCTATTTATCTACTTAAAATTCTACGAAAGGTTTATCAAAAAATAAATCAACAACCTTTTAAGTTTGCTCGTGGTATTCAAGAGGAAGAACAAGCTTCTACAATCTTAATAGAGCAATTATTAGCAGATAAACCTTGCATGATTGCGAGATTAGGATCAACAGAATTGACTTGTTTATTAAATTATTTAAGCATTAAGGAAAACAAAAATAAATATTTGAAGTATATAAAAGGTGAATGTGAGCCCTTTTGGTGGAACCAAAATATTATGACACAAATGCAAAACTGGTCTGGTTTTTTTCCTGCAGATCAAGCACATCTTACTCGCTTTTGCGAACTGATGCTACAAGATTTAAAAGATGTTGATATTCTAGGATCTTGGTTATCTGAAGAAGAACAAGTAGACATTTATAGAGTAAATGATTCTTTAAATGTGCATTTACGTTTATTAGAACCCTTTTGGTCTAAAAAACCATGGACATTAGCTTTAAAAGGTAAAAAAGTATTGGTAGTACATCCCTTTAATGAAACCATTGAAGCACAGTATAAAAAACGAACACTTTTATTTGAGAAAGAAGTGTTACCAGAATTTGAGTTGAGTACCATAAAAGCGGTACAGAGTTTAGGTGGAGATAGTGAATTTAAAACTTGGTTTGAAGCTTTAGACTTCATGAAAGCAGAGATAGACAAAGTAGATTATGACGTATGTTTAATAGGTGCAGGTGCTTATGGTTTTCCATTAGCAGCTCATGTAAAGCAAAGTGGTAAAAAAGCAGTGCATTTAGGGGGAGCTTTACAACTCTTGTTTGGTATTAAAGGTAATCGTTGGGAAGATCCTAATTATGGTGTTAAAGAGTGGGGGATTAATAGAGGAAGTTACTCAAATCTAATGAACAAACATTGGGTACGACCCGGAGAAATTGACAAACCTAAAAATGCACAACAAGTGGAAGGTGCTTGTTATTGGTAATTTATTAAAAATATTTATGAAAAGCTTAAAAAGAATATGGTGGATGCCAATAGGGCTTATTAAAGGACTCTTTAAATTAGCAAATGACAACGCTAGAGATATTGAAAATAAAAAACGTTTTCCTAAAGCAATTATTTATTCTGGATCTAGCTTTTCTTTAGATTCTACTTTAGGAGTAAATAGTTGTGTTCTTTCTAGATCTACAATTAATCATAGTAATATTGGTAATTATACATATTGTAGTAACAATGCACTCATTCAGAATGCAACAATTGGTAATTATTGTTCAATAGCAGATGATGTAATTATAGGACTTGGTTCACATCCATTACATTTTTTTTCTACGGCTCCTATTTTTTATAGAAAACAAAATCTTTTAAGAATTAAACTAGTTGATAAAGATCTTGATTTTGAAGAGTACAAACCAATTAAAATAGGAAATGATGTTTGGATAGGAACAAGAGCAATTATTATGGATGGAGTTACTATTGGTGATGGTGCTGTAATCGCAGCTGGAGCAATCGTAACCAAAGACGTACCGCCTTATGCAGTTGTAGTTGGTATTCCTGCAAAAATAATTAAGTTCCGTTTTAATAAAATAGAAATAGAAAAATTATTGAAATCTAATTGGTGGCAAAAGAATGCAGAAGAAGTATATGAACAAGAGGATCTTTATAACTTGTATAGGGCAAAAACTTAATTTTAACCCTATTTTATTAAAAAAATAAAAAATAAAATGTTTAATAGTTTTATTAAATGAGGAAGCTTCTCGTAAAAATAGTACCAATTCTTATATTGTTGATTACAATTTCTTCAGTAAATGCTTGGACTGATTTAATTATTGGAAATACTACAATATGGTGGATTATCTATGCATTAATTTTATTGATTTTTGTAAAATCAAAAAAATATTTTTTACATAAAGAAAATCGTAAATACCTTTATGTCTTGTTTGGCTATTTAGCGTGGAATATAATATGCATATTTAGAGGTTTGTTTGTTGCAGAAAACTATTGGGAATGGAAAAATTTAGTGTCTACATCTTTAGTTTTATTAATGCCTTTAACCATTTATGTAGCTACTAATAAACTAATAGTTCAAAGGATCGTATTAATATGGTTAAAATATGCATTACCAGCATTTTTTATTTTTTATCTTTTTATATGGACGGAAGCTATTGGACGTTACTTAGTACCAATCTCATTTTTGTTTTTATTTTTTCCTATAATAGAGAATAAATGGAAATTAGTTCTTTGTTTCTTTACTCTATTAGTTCTATTTTCTGATTTAGGAGCTAGAAGTAATGTAATAAAATTTGCTGTACCCATTATTTTTGCTGGTATTTATTATATAAGAGTTTTTGTTAGTGTAAAAATGATGGAGATTGGGAGATTATTGCTTTTACTTGTACCTATAATTTTATTTGGGTTAGGTATAAGCGGTATTTTTAATGTATTTAAAATGGACGATTACATCCAGGGAGAATATACTAATGAAACGCAATTTGAAGGAGAGCAAGTTACAGAATCATTAACAGCAGATACGCGTACATTTTTATATGTAGAAGTTTTAGAGTCAGCTATTAGACATAATTATATCTTATTTGGTAGAACACCTGCAAGGGGGAATGATTCAGAATCTTTTGGGAGTTATTTGGCGGATGAATTGAAGACAGGGAAAATGGAACGACCTTCTAACGAGGTTTCTATTTTAAATGTTTTTACTTGGACAGGAGTTATTGGTGTTATACTCTATTTTTTAGTGTTTTATAAGGCTTCCTATTTGGCTGTAAATAAGTCTCAAAATATATTTATAAAAATAATCGGGTTATATATTACATTTCGTTGGTCCTATGCATGGGTAGAGGATTTTAGTCAATTTGATTTATCTAATACTTTTCTTTGGATTTCCATAGGAATGTGTTTTTCAAAATCCTTTCGATCTATGTCGGATAAAGAATTTATTATTTGGGTAAAAGGTATATTTGATCGTCGTTATCGAAAATTAGAGTTTTATATTTTAAAGAAAAGAAAGGAATGGTTGATAAAGAAATAGCGGTATTACTTACTTGCCATAATCGCAAGGATAAAACAATAGCATGTTTAAAAGCTCTTTATAAAAATGAAGTACCAAATGGCTATACATTTACTGTTTTTTTGGTTGATGATGGCTCTATAGACGGAACCGAGGAAGCTGTAAAAGCAAAATTTCCAAAAATCACCATTATTAAAGGGAATGGAAATTTATTTTGGAACCAAGGTATGCGTTTGGCTTGGGAAAGTGCTGTTAAAGTTAAAGACTACGATTTTTATTTATGGCTAAATGATGATACGATTTTAAATAATTTAGCATTAAATATTTTAGAATCAAGTTCTCTTCTAAAGCAAAATAAAGCTATTATAGTTGGATCTACGAGTTCATTTAAAGACGATAATGAAATTACCTACGGAGGCCGCAGTCTTATTGATGGTTTAATAACTCCTTTAAAAGAAGCTATAGCTTGTGATTATTTTAATGGAAACATTGTTTGGATTCCTAAAGAGGTTTATAAAAAAGCAGGAATTAATGATTCAGGTTTTCAGCATGCATTAGGTGATTTTGACTATGGCTTGCGAGCAGGTAAACTTGGTTTTAAAATGTATATAGCCCCTGGTTTTTTAGGTAAATGTGATAGTCACGAAAATTTAGCAACTTGGTGTAATCCAAAAAAAACATTTAATCAGCGATGGAAAGCATTTCGCTCTCCTTTAGGAAACAATCCAGAAGAGTTTTTTATTTTCGAAAAAAGGCATAAAGGTTTTACAAATGCAATTTTTCATTATTTAACAAATCACTTAAGAGTAATTTATCCATCATTGTGGAGTAAAAGGGTAATAAGATGAGTCTAAGAGGAATAATGAAACAAAATAAATGGTTAATGGTTTTTGTTTCTAAGTTGTTTAATATTAGGTATTTTAATAATAGTTGGAAATATAGATATACAAATAAGATTAAAACAAAAGGAGCCTTTTTAAAAAAAGTAAAGTTTAATATAAAAGGTAAAAATAATATCATTATTGTAGGTCATAAGGCAAGATTAAATAATTGTAAAATTACAATTTTAGGGGATAATTGCAAACTGATAATAGGAGAAGGGAGCACAATTATATCAGAGGCTACTTTTTGGTGTCAAGATGATGAGTCCACTATTGAAATTGGAAGAGATTTTACAATGGAAGGAGGGCATCTAGCATCAACTGAAGGTAAGTTAATCAAGATTGGAGATGACTGTATGTTCTCTGGAGATATTGAGATTAGAAATGGTGACAGTCATTCAATAATTAATAATGATACTAGACAAAGAATTAATTATGCTAAATCAGTTACTATCGGTAACCATGTATGGTTAACAGCTCATGTTCGGATTTTAAAAGGAGCTTTCATTCCTTCCAATTCAATAATAGGCAACTCTAGTGTTGTGACCAATAAATTAGAAAAAGAAAATTCACTTTATTCAGGAATTCCCTGTAAACTATTAAAGCAACAAATAGATTGGGATAGAAATAAAATTGACCATAAATGAAATATATAGCAATACTAATTACTATATATAATCGCAAAGAAGAAACCCTTCAATGCTTGGAGAACTTGTTTTCTCAGCAAGTAGTGGAATGATATACTTGGGAAGTATTTCTGACCGATGATGGTTGTAAAGATGGAACGCCAGAAGCAGTGCAGAAACAATTTCCTAATGTAACATTTATAAAAGGCAATGGAACTTTATATTGGAATAGAGGCATGCATTTTGCTTGGACTAAAGCTGCTAAAACCAAAGATTATTTCATTATTTAACAAATCACTTAATAGTAATTTATGCATTATTGTGGAGCAAAAGGTTAATAAGATGAGTTTAATAGGAATAATGAAACAAAATAAATGGTTAATGGTTTTTGTTTCTAAGTTATTAAATATCATGTATGAATAATGGTTTCATGTTCGTTTGTTAAAAGATTAAAGTTTATTTTAAAGTCTAAATTGAATTTAAAATAATTCAAAAAAATTCTTTTCCACTATCTAAACCACAATTACTTTGATAAATAATTACAAAGATTCTTAGTTAATAATAATTAATTAAAAAATGTGAAATGACTATTAACAACGCTCAAGATTTTTTTTTATTTGATAAACGACACAGTGTTATATTCAAAGAGGTATATCATTACATTACTAATCATTTACGAGTTTTTTATCATTTTTTTTTGAATAAATTAAATAAAGCATAATGTTGATTTCAATAATAATACCACTTTATAATAAGGAAAACTGTATTTATAATACTTTACAATCGGTATTAAACCAAACTTACCAAAATATTGAAGTAGTTATTATTGATGATGGTTCAACAGATAATTCGGCAAAAATTGTACTTGCATTAGATGATGATAGAATAAAGTATTCTTATCAAAAGAATGGGGGAGTTTCTTTCGCAAGAAACAAAGGATTTGAAAAAGCTACTGGTGATTGGATTATGTTTTTAGATGCAGATGATACATTATTTAAAAAATCGATAGAAGATTTAATTAAAGGTTTGACTTTGTTCCCTATGTCTACTTTAATAAGTGGTAATTATGAAATAAATGCAGGTAACTCTACTAATAAATCGTGTAAACTAACAAAAGAACAATTGCTAGAAAATCCTTTTAAAAGTTTATGGCAAAAAACATGGAATATTAGATTAGGTTCTTTTATAGTAAAAAATAATATGCTTGATAAATTGGAAAGATTTAGATCAGATATAATTATTGGAGAAGATGTAATATTCACAGACAACTTAATTAAAAACTGTAAAATAGCATACATTCCAAGTTTAATAATGTGTTATAATCTTGATTTCAGTGCACTAAGTAAAAAGAAAGTGCCTGTTGAACAAATATATGAATGGGTAATGCCGCTTGAAGGACTAAATAAAAATAATTATTTATATAAAATTTATCTGGATAAATTATTTAGAAAAATAATAAACTCATTTATAAAAGATGATTTTGAAGTAGGGGTAAAACTAATTATAAAACACAAAAGTAAAATAATAGGATCAACATTTTATTTTATTCAGCGTCTATGTAGATTTTAAACATAGATGTGTTTTAGCATTTTTGAAAGTTGAATTTGCAAGTTTTGTATTCTAACCGCCTTTTAATTTAAAAAAAGTATACAACAATGTTAAAAATTTTAATAAACGCTTATGCATGCTCGCCAAATATGGGCAGTGAACCCGGAATGGCTTGGAATTGGTGTTTGCATCTGGCAAAGCAATGCGAGCTACACATTATTACTGAAGGGGAGTTTCGGGTAAATATAGAAGCTGTTTTGCCCACCTTAGAACAGGGTGAAAATATGCATTTTTATTATAATCCAGTAAGCGAAGATATTCGAAAAATGTGTTGGAATCAAGGTGATTGGCGTTTTTATAAACATTATAAAAAGTGGCAATTTAAGACATATCAATTAGCTGAAGAAATTGTTAAAACAAATAAAATTGATGTGTTACATCAATTAAATATGATAGGTTTTAGAGAACCTGGGTATTTATGGAAAATTACAAATGTTCCACTTATTTGGGGGCCTGTTGATGCGAAACAAAAATTTCCGGTAGCCTATTTGGATGGAGCAAGTTTAAAAACAAAGCTTTTTGTAAATCTTAAGAATAGTATTACATATTTACAACTTCGTTTTTCAAAACGTCTGCGTTTAGCTGTTAAAAGTGCTTCTGTGGTTGTTTCTGCATCTACGAATTCTCAGACCTCATTTAATCGTTTTTTTGGTATAAATTCTCCTTTGTTAAATGAAACGGGGTGTTATATTCAAGATCATAAAAAAGTAGATAAAACAAATAAAAAGAATCTTGACTTACTGTGGGTAGGGAAACTTGATTTTAGAAAGCAGTTACCTATTGCGCTACAAACTTTAAAAGAAATAGATAACAAAGACATTTTACTTCATATTGTGGGCGGTGGCGATGATTTAGTTTATAAATCTTTAGCTAAAAGCTTAGGGATAGAAAAGCAATGTAAATGGTATGGTTTAATAAAGCATAGTGAAGTGCAGCAATTGATGCAAAAATGTGATTTATTTTTTTTTACTAGTGTAGCAGAAGGTACACCACATGTAGTCCTAGAAGCAATTAGTAATAATTTACCTGTAGTCTGTTTTAATACATGCGGTCAAGGAGATGTTATAAATAAAAATGTAGGCGTTAAGATTGCGTTAAGTAATCCGAAGCAATCTGCTGTAGATTTTGCAAATAAAATTGAAGATTTATTTGTTAATAGAGAAAAGTTGGAATTATTAGCAACCAACTGTAAGCAACGTCAAATTGAATTATCTTGGGGCCTAAAAGCTAAAAAATTGGTAGAATTTTATACTGAAGCTTTAAAAAAGTAGAACACTTTGATTATTATATAATTCAAAATATAATTTTTAAATAAGTATAAAAAAATAGTTGATATAGAAATTCTAATTAGAAAAATGAAGAGAATAGCCTCTAAAATGAAAAAACGTAATTACGGTATAGATTTTTTGAAATTTGTAGCTGCAATAATGATTACAAATAGTCATTTTATTCCTTTGTATGAAGATCACAATATTAGTTTTGCAACACTTGGTGTACACGGTAATGCCTTGTTTTTTTTTGTTTCTGGATTTTTTCTTACCAAAATTGAAACAAGTGATGGTGAATATATAAAGTTCGATTATTGGATTAAGAACAAAATTATTAGATTATGGCCTACACTTATTGTATTCTTTGTTTTCGCTAACTTAATATTTAATAAAGAAATTAGTTGGCACGACTTTCTATTAGCTGGTGAATACTGGTTTGTAAGATGTTTCATTATTAGTTTTTCTTTAATTTATTTTCTAATTAAGTTTTTTAAGCAATATTCAAAACACATATTAGCTTTATCAATCTTAATTACATTTATTATTATATTTATTTCGCCAAAAGTAAATGGAAGTATTTATCACGGTTTTCATTATATCTGCTATTTCAGTTCCATGATGTTAGGTGTTAGCATCAGTTTACATAGAGAAAATATTAAAACTAAAAACTTACTTTTAGATTTATCCTTTTGTACCTTTTCTTTTTTATTATACTTTGCAATAATGGTTTTTGGAAAAGGTAAAACAGACTATTTTTATTATACTCAATTACTTGCTGTTTTTCCTCTATTATCATTTCTTTTCTACTCTTATAAAGTGGTTAGTTACTCATGGTGCGATAAGTTAGCAACTCATAAAATCTGGTCAATTATTTTTTTAATAGCTTCTCTGACTTATGAAATTTATATTGTACAATTTAGTATAATTACAAATGATTTTAATAAATGGTATCCTTTAAATACGCTAATTGTATTTATACTTATAGTTCTTTCTGCATATGTTTTAAGGATTTTAACAAATTTCTTTTTAAGAATATTTTCAAATAAAGTTTGGGATTTTAAGGAAATAATTCGGTTATAACTTTGGTATGATATATTTAGAATGGATAAAAAAAGTGCTCTAGAACTAAATAAAATAGTGATATTATGAAATTATATACTGAATCACAAAAAAATGGAACAGCTAGATTATTCTAATTTTAATGTTTTACAATTATAACAATTAAAATAAAAAGATTATAAATTGGACAAAGATATTATCATTTAAAACTTTAAAAACGCGTCTTAACGAATAAAAGACTTAATTAATAGAATTATATAACAAACAAAGTTCTTTCACATATGAATTTAACACATATTGTTAAAAACACCATTTTTAGTCAAGCGTTGTCAGACATAAAAACGGATAGCAGGTGTTGTATAAACACCATTAATGCGTATTCTTTTTGTATGGCAAAAAAAGACAATCGCTTTGCAGCGGTATTAAAATCTAGTGATGTTTTATTGCCAGATGGTTCTAGTATTGTATTAGCCTCTAAGTTGTTGGGGGGTAAGAAAATTCAGAAAATTGCAGGTTGGGACATACACCAACATTTACTTACGGAAGCCAATTTAAAAGGTCAGAAAGTGTTTTATTTGGGAGCTTCTGAAAGCACATTAAACCTTATTAAAAATAGAATTGCAAAAGAATTTTCGGCCATAAAAGTAGCTAGTTATTCACCTCCTTATAAAACCACATTTACCAAACAAGATACTGATGAAATGATAGCGCAGGTAAATGCTTTTTCTCCAGACATTCTTTTTGTGGGCATGACAGCCCCAAAGCAAGAAAAATGGGGGCATGAACATAAAGAAGTGCTAAACACTTCTGTAATTTGTTCTATAGGTGCGGTGTTCGATTTTTATGCAGGTACTGTAAATAGAGCTCCAAAATGGATGATTCATCTAGGTTTAGAATGGTTATATAGATTGGTAAAAGAACCAAAACGCATGTGGCGTAGGTATTTAATTGGGAATTCTCAATTTATATATTATGTGTTTTATGAAAAACTACAATTGCTACTTAAATAAAATATTTTATTATTACGACTTAAATTAATTAATATGCCGAAAGGAAGAATTAAATATTTACCCATTCCAGCTTTTTTTATAGATGGTTTATTATTTTTTGTATCATTTTTTACAGCGAATTATATTGTTTTTGATGGCGTGTTTCCAGAAATAATATTATATAGATCTATCTTTTTATTTGGATTATTACTTTGGTTGGCGATTACTTTTCGATTAAAAATGTACGATATACCCAGAATTATTTACACGGATAAGGTGGTTTCTAAAAGTCTGCACGGGTTAACCCTTTTTACCTTAATTGGAGCAACCTTTTTATATTTGATAATAGAATATAAATTTTCTAGAGATTTTTTTATCATTACTATATTGTTGTTTGGTGCTATGCATGCTATCTTTCAGATACTTTTAATGTATGTATTTAAAAGGTATCGTAAAAGAGGACATAATATTAGAAAGGTTATTGTTTTAGGTTTCGATTCAAAAATAGAAAAATTAATAAAAAGTGTCTTAATGGTACCCGAAAATGGGTATGAGCTTCATAGTATTTTTTCAGATAATGAAGTACCCGAATCATTACAAACATTTTATAAAGGAAAAGAGTCAGAATTAATTCCTTATTTAGATAAAAGTAAAGAAGTAAATGCCTTATTTATCTCTTTACCTCCAGAGAAATCTGCTATAATTAACAAATATATTAGTTATGCAGATAATCATTTAATAAGGGTGTATATACTTCCTAATTTTTCTGAATATTTATTTCAGCACTTTAGAATGACCTATATAAATAAGGTGGCTACTTTATATTTACGAGCAGAACCTTTAGAAAGTTTAACGAGTAGAATGACCAAACGTGCATGTGATTTTATATTTTCCTTATTGGTTCTTATAGGTATAGGAGTCTGGTTGTACCCTTTGTTAGCAATTATTATAAAGTTAAATAGTAAAGGTCCGGTGTTGTTTAGTCAAATGCGCTCGGGTAAAGATGATAAACCTTTTAAATGTTACAAATTTAGAAGCATGACGGTAAATACGGAATCGGATTCTTTACAAGCAACTAAAAATGATAGTAGAGTTACTTCTATTGGAAGAATTCTACGTAAAACCAGTTTAGATGAATTACCACAATTTTATAATGTCTTAATAGGAAATATGTCTGTAGTAGGACCAAGACCACATATGTTGGTGCATACCGAATCGTATAGAAAATCTGTACAGAAATTTATGGTGCGTCATTTTGTAAAACCGGGTATTACAGGTTGGGCACAGGTTACGGGGTTTAGAGGAGAAACCAAAACAGTACAAGACATGAAGAATAGGGCACAAGCTGATATTTGGTATATAGAAAATTGGAACTTGATATTAGATGTAAAGATTCTATTTTTAACTATTTGGCAGGTGGTATTTAAAAAAGACAGCAATGCTTTTTAAAGTAATAAAAAGAATACAATTATAAAAAAGAAAAAGAAAAATAGATAAATAAAAAAGAATGAAATACACAAATATTATTATAGTGCTATTTTTAGTACTAGCATCGTCTTGCGTTTCTAAGCAAAAAATGGTCTATTTTGGAGACAAAGAAGGGTTTATTATGAAAAAAACCTTAAGAGAGTATGAATCTACCATTCAAAAAGATGATTTATTAAACATAAATGTTTCCGCAACAAACGGAGAAGCTGTTATGCCTTTTAATATCTATGAAACGCCTATTTTAGGAACTGGTATGGGCACAGTAAAACCCTTGCCATACTTAGTAAATGCTGAAGGAGAAATTAACTTTCCTGTATTAGGTAAACTAAAAGTTACGGGGATTACCACGGATGCTTTAAGTGTATTATTGGTTCAAAAACTATCAGAATACATTACCAAACCAATTGTAAATATTACAACGACTAATTTTAAAATTACGGTATTGGGAGAAGTAAATAGACCAGGTACTTATAGCATTGTAAATAAACGAATCACTATGTTAGAGGCATTGGGTTTGGCAGGAGATTTAACTATTAATGGAAATAGAGTTAATATAACGTTGATTAGAGAAAAAGATGGTCGTCGTGTTTTTATTCCGATAGATATCACTAATAAAGAATTGTTTAATTCGAGATTTTATTACTTAGCACAAAATGATGTTATTTATGTAGAGCCTAACAAGTCTAAAATAAATTCATCTGCGGTAGGACCAAATACAAGTATTATTTTTACTTCAATCGCCACATTAATATCCATTATTGCTATATTAAGATAGTAAAATTTAAAAAATTATGCAAGAAGAGAATCTGTTAAACCAATTGTTAGAGGAAGATAAACCGATTAATATACGTGAACAATTAGAAAAATATTTGTTTTATTGGAAATGGTTTGTAGTATGTGTTTTGGTTGCATTAGGCTTGGCCTATGCGAAAGCATATTATACGCCTGACCAATATTTGGTAGCAACCACTATTTTAATTGATGATGAAAGTAGTGGTGGTTTACCAAGTGAACTTTCTGCCTTTGAAGACTTAGGCTTAATGGGAGGTGGTAAAAAATCGATAGACAATGAAATTGGGATCTTAAAATCTTACATGCTTATGGAGCGTGTTGTAAAAGATTTAGGTTTACAGACCACTTTTCATAAAGAAGGAAGAGTTCGAAATACAGAAATCTATAATAAAGAAGTGCCTTTTAAAATAACTTTTTCTGCTATAGAAAAAATTTATTCTTTAAGCACCACTTTTAAGGTTCGTGTTATTTCTGATTCTAAATTTGAAATTATTTCTAAGGAAGAGAAAGTAACGCCACATATATTTGGAGAAAAGGTAAAGATGGAGTTTGGTAACATTACTTTAACACCTTTGGCTGCCGAAGATATGCTTACAAACGAAGTGATAACAGTTCATATTACCCCCATAAAGAATGTTACACAAAGTTTAAGAGCTGCGGTTGAAGTAGGTTTATTGTTTAAAAAATCTAGTTTATTAGAGATTAGTTTAATTGGGGAGAATAAAGAAAAGGTTACCGCTATTTTAAATGATTTGGTACATCAATATAATAAAGATGCTGTTGCCGATAAAAATTTAATAGGGAACAATACAAGTACCTTTATAAATGAACGATTGGCGGTGATTGAAAAAGATTTATCTGCTGTAGATAAAGGGGTAGAGGAATTTAAATCTAGCAATAGACTTACAAGTATTCCTGCAGAAGCGGCTATGGTCTTAGAAAGTAATGCCGAATTAGAAAAGAAAATTGTAGGTTTAAACACCCAATTAAGATTGGCTGATTATGTAACAGAATATATCACTGAAAATAAAGAAAATCTAATTCCGGCAAATTTAGGTTTAAGTGATGGTAGTGTGAATGCGAATAGTGCACAATACAATCAATTAATTTTAGAGCGAAATAGAATTTTAAATGGTTCCAGTGATAAGAATCCTGTAATTGTTAATTTAAATTCTCAAATTGCTCAATTACGTGGTAGTATTTCTCAAAGTCTTGTAAATTTAAAATCATCTTTAAGTATTTCTTTAAACGATGCCAAAAAAACAGAAAGTAGGGTAGGTTATAGAATGTCTACCGTTCCAAAACAAGAAAGGGAATTTAGAGATATTGAAAGACAACAGCAAATTATAGAAACGTTATACCTGTATTTATTACAAAAGAGAGAAGAAAATGCTATTTCATTGGCAGTTACCTTACCAAATGCAAAAGTAATTGATACCGCAAGAGGAAATGACGATCCGATAAGCCCTAATCGTAAAAAAATCTATTTGATAGGTTTAGTACTAGGTTTACTAATACCTTTTGCTATAATTTATATCTTCTTTTTATTAGATAATAAGGTACATAGTAGTAAAGATATAGAAGCCATTGTAAAGGCTCCTTTAATAGGGGAAATTCCTAAAACAAAGGATGCGAATAATGTGGTTGTGCACAAAGATGGTAGAAGTGGTGTTTCGGAATCTTTTAGGATGGTACGTACCAATTTAGATTTTATGCTTGCAGGAGTTACGGATGGTGCAAAAACTATTTTTATAACTTCTACAGTTCCAGGTGAAGGAAAGACTTTTATTGCTGTAAATTTAGCTTCTGTATTGGCGCTTTCTAATAAAAAAGTATTATTGGTTGGTGCAGATATTAGAAAACCTCGTTTAGCAGAATATTTACAAACGAAACTAGGGAAAGGTATTACAAACTATTTAACAGACAGGTCTTTAAAAGTAACAGATGTTATAAAACATATAGACGCTCTAGATATAGATGTGGTACACTCTGGAGTCATTGCTCCTAATCCTTCAGAATTATTAAGTAATGGCCGTTTTGAGGATATATTAGCCTACGGAAAAGAAAACTATGATTTTGTAGTTGTAGATACAGCGCCAGTTAAATTAGTAACAGATACCATGCTATTAGGTAAAAATGCCGACTTGTTTATTTATACCATTAGAGCCAATTATTCCGACAAACGTTTGTTAGAAATACCAGCAAAACTTTATAAAGAAAAGCGTTTGCCAAACATGGCAGTCTTACTAAATGATATAGATATAGAAAGAGGCTATGGATACGGCTATGGATATGGTTATGGGTACGGTGATACTGAGGTTAAAAAGTCTTGGTGGGAAAAAGGGTAAAGGAACTAGGTGTTTTTAGAGATAAAGTGCACGAATTTTAACAGGTTAGATACTTATTTTGAGCAGTAGCTTTTTAGGCTACCATAAAAAAGAATTGGATTTTTAGGTCCCTTTTTAATTGAAAAAAATCTCCGAGGCGCAGGCTTCGGAGATTTTTTGTTTTATAAAAAAAGGAGTTAGAAAAGAAGCTTCCTTTTTCTTTTCTAACGAGTACTGCCAAATGAATTTAACTCATCATTTTGAAGTTTATTTTTACAAGCAAGAAAGTGTATTTAAGTTTGTTAGATGATAAGAAGATGTCTAAAAGGGTTTGGTCTTTAGAAATAGATTATAAGATAAAATTGTGGTGTAAAATAAAGTTTAGAATAGAGTAAGAATTATTTTTTTAACATATATAACCGCATCTAGTATCTCACAGGTAAAAAAACGCAACTTTAAAAGTCGAGTTTTTTCCTTCTTTCATGATTTTTGTTAAATAAAATATAAATTATTTTTTTATCATATTTTTTTGTTAAAAAACAGTTAAATGTGTGGTGTTTTAACTTTGTTATATGCTTATTTACCTAGTTATAGATAGGTGTAGCGCTGTATTAAGATCTATTTTTAATTTGTTTTTTGTAGTTTTTTGTTTTTTAAAAATGATAATATGTTTCTTGATAAAGATTATTTGTACTCCTAAAAAGTGAATGTTTAGTTGATATTTGAAAAATCTATAGTTAGATTAAAATGAGTTTAACAATTAATCAATAATTAAAATGAAAAAAATGAAAAAAAAATTATTTTTGACTTTATGTCTATGCCTTGTAGTTGGGTTTAGTTTAACAGCACAGACTACTTATTATGTGCAAAGTACTGGAGATGATGCCACAGCCGATGGCTCAGATTCAGCGACACCTTTCCTAACTGTTGCGGCTGCATATGCTGCTGCTTCTGGTGCAGCTACAGATTTAGCTTCAGCGGATGTTATTCAAATTGTTGGTAAAGTAGATCATAATGCTGACATTGTAAATTTGAATAAATTTTTGAAGTTTGAAGGGGCTAATGATGGTGTAAATGATGGAGAATTGGATGCCAAAGGTACTTCTTTTGGAATGTTTGGCTTTTATTGGGATAAAGAACTATCTTTTACAAATTTAACTTTTTCTAATGTAACTGCTAAAGCTGGTCCAGGAGCAGTTCTTAATGCAAATAATGCAGATATCGGAGATGTAACATTTACGAATTGTAACTTTAATTCTAATACAGTTTTAAAACCTGGAAGTGTGAAAAATGGTGGAGCTATTTTTTATGGAGGTACTAATGTTGTTGCTGGTAGAACCTTAACAGTTACTAACTGTACTTTTACAAGTAATTCAACAGATGATGGAGGAGGAGCTCTTTATGTTGGTGGTAATTCTAAATTAATTCTTTCTAATTCAACTTTTAAAACTAATAGTGCTTCTGGTGCAGGTGGTGGAGGTGCTATTGAGATTGGGTCTACTACTACAGCAAATATTTCAGGATGTCTTTTTGATGGCAATTTTACAACACATGCTAATGGACATGGAGGAGCATTGAATTATAATGTTCCTATTACTGATCCCGTAACCTTAACTGCGCAATTAACATTATCAAATTCAACTTTTGTAAATAATACCTCGTCAAATAGAGGTGGGGCAGTTATTTTGAATGGTGTTAATGGAAATGCTAACCTTACAAACGTAACCATTTATAACAATACTACAGCAAAAAATAATGCTGATTGTGGAGGTCTTCGTACACAGGGTGGTAATACTAAGATTATTAATTTAACAAACTGCTTAATATATGGTAATAATTCAACTACAGATGGTGGTACAGCTTCTAATATTGATGGTAATACAGGTTCAATCCTAAAGGCTTATAATTGTTTAACCGTTGCAGCTGCTAATGAATTTGATAACGCAGACCTAGCTGCTGATAATACAAATAGAGCAGCAGATTTAACAAACTCAAATTTAGATTTCGTAACACCAAACGTAACATTTACAGCACCTACTGCTCTTACAGACGATACGCCAATTGATTTTGGAACTGATACTAGTGATATTGGTGCTTGGGATTCTAAAATTAATATTTTTACAAACGCTAGTGGAGATAATTCTTGGTGGGAGAATGATGCTAATTGGTCAAATGGTGTTGCACCAACCACAATAGATGATAACATAAATGTGGCAATTCTTACAGGTTCTAATAATGCAATACTTAGAAGTGCAAATAAAGTAACAGTAAATAACTTGTTAATGAATGGTACTGGTACTTTACAGTTTAAAAATGGTGCTTCATTAATTGTAAAAGGAACAGCACCTACTACTGGTGATGTTACAGATATTAGATACGATAGAGTGCTTATTGAAGATGTTGATGTAGCAAAAGGTTGGCATTTAGTTGCTTCTCCTTTTTCTGGAGAAACAATGGATAACTTTATAAGTAGAAATGATAGTGATTTGTTAACAAGTACTACTCCAGGTAATGTGGGGAATAGAAGTATAGCAACATACAATAATACAACGGAAAGTTATGATTATTTAGCATCTACTCCTGGAGGAGATGTTGGTAATGGTAAAGGGTACTCAGTAAAAATAAAAGATGGTGGTGCTGGTAATGTTTATTTTAGAGGTGCTATAGGTGTTGCAGATGTTGATTTTACACTTACAAAAAACACGAATGGTTATAATTTAATAGGAAATCCTTTTACTTCAAGTATAAATAGTAAGGATTTTTTAGAAGATAATGTTTTAAATATAACAAATCAACAAATTTGGATCTGGGATTCATCAGCAAATAGTAAAGTAGGTGATTACTTGGTAAAACCTGCAGGAGATGCATTTAATGTTGCTCCCACACAAGGGTTTTTTGTTGAATGTGCAGTGGCTGGTACTGTTACTGTAGCAACTAGTTCTCAAACACATGAATCATTTACTTTTGAGAAAACAAGTGCAAAGACAGAAGTTAAATTATCTATAAAAGATGGTGTGAATGATAAATTTGCATTAATTAATTTTACAGATAATTCTACAAAAGGATTTGATAATGGTTATGATGGTGAAATGTTTGGTGGAGTTGTACAAGAGTTTCAAGTTTACACACAATTAGTTGAAGGCAATATTGGTAAAAACTATCAAATACAGTCTTTATCTAACAGTGATGTAGAAGCGACTGTTGTTCCTGTTGGTGTAAAATCGGCAACTGATAAAGATCTTACTTTTTCTGCAGAGTCATTAAACTTACCTTCTGGCCTTAAAGTTTATTTAGAAGATAGAGTTGCAAATACGTTTACTAATTTATCTGAGGAAAATGCAACGTATAAAGTTACTTTAAAGGAAGCTTTAAATGGTATTGGTAGATTTTATATACATACAGCAAGTAAGGCGTTAAGTATTGCTACTATTGATGCATCAGATATTAGTGTGTATCAATCTAACGCATCTACTTTAAGAGTTGTTGGTTTAGAACAAGGTAATGCAACTATTAGTGTATATAATGTTCTTGGTAAACAAGTATTAAGAAGCTCTTTTACTTCAAATGGAGTACAAGATATTGCTTTACCAAAATTAGCAACTGGTATGTACATTGTTCAATTAGAATCTGCAACAGGTAAATTAAACAAGAAAGTTATTTTAGAATAAACCAACTTATAAAAACGATATAAAATGAAAAACAATATAAATAATACTCCAGAAGATATTTCTCGTAAAGACGCTCTTAAAAAGATAGGAAACTACGGTAAATATGCAGCATTAACTGCGTTAGGTACTTACTTGATCTTAAATCCACAGAAAGCGCAAGCGCAATCTCCTGTAGCTCCAGGTACTGGGTTTTAAAGGTTTTTTAATTTATTGAAAAAGCCCTCTGAAAAGAGGGCTTTTCTTTGTTTAAATTCTAATATTGTAAAACAAGAGATAATTGTTTTTATTATAGTATATGTATTTTAAGTAAGGAGATTTTTACTCTAAGAAATAAAGAAGGATTGTGTAGTCTTATTGTTATTTTTATTGAAGTAAAGAGTGAATTTTTAACTGTAAAAAAGTTGGTTTTAAAGAGGTTTTATTTTCATAAATACGTCTAATTTTAGTAAAAATGTGGGGCTAGTTTTAGTCCTTTTTTTATGCTTTTTATTTTTTTAGATGTCTTAAAAAAGATGAATTTAAAGTTTTAAAAAAAATACAGAAAATAAGAGAAAGTAGCATTTTAAGGGATAATTTCTGCCGTTATCGCTTAATTACTCTAAAAACGAGTTGTTGTAAATCATTAATGATTCTATTTAGACCATATGTTATTCTATTGTGTTTTTGGTTGCAGTAATTTTAACGAGAAATAAAAACCAATCAAAAATGAATAAATTCTTAAGAGGCATTATAGCTGTTTTTTTAACGTGTATGAGTCTGCAAAATACGGCAGCTCAAAATAGAGAAACGGATTTTAATTTCGATTGGAAATTTACTTTGGTAAAAGAAACTAAAAAACCAACAAAATTTCCGATAAATGATACGAATTGGACACCTGTTCGTCTACCACATGATTGGAGTATTGAAGCTTCTTTTGATGAAAAATTAGATGGAGCAACAGGTTATTTACCAGGTGGAGTTGGTGTGTATCAAAAACATTTTGAAACACCTGCGAATCCTAAAAATAAAAGTACCTATGTTTTGTTTGACGGCGTTTATAACAATGCTACTTTTTGGTTAAACGGAAAATTGTTAGGCGAAAATCCGTATGGATATTCACCAACATACTTCGACTTAACAAAAGCATTAAAAACAGATGGCTCTAAAAATATCTTAACGGTTCATGTAGATCATTCTCGTTTTGTAGACAGTCGTTGGTATACAGGAAGCGGAATTTATAGAAACGTAAAATTAATAACGGTAGATAAATTACACATTCCTATTTGGGGAAGTTTTGTAACCACACCTAATATTACTAAAGAAGAAGCCCAAGTTAATGTTCAAGTAAAAGTGGTAAATCAAAATAGAAGTAAAGCTTCTTTTATTTTATCAACAAAAATAGAAAACCTTGCAGGAGAAGTTGTTGCAGAGGTTACGAGCAATACGAAGGTAAATGGAGGAAAAGAAAGTGAATTCAATCAAAAACTAACCATTAAAAATCCTAAACTTTGGGATATTGCAAAACCAAATCTTTACAAAGCTGTTACAAGTATTATTAAAAAAGGAAAAGTTGTAGACACGTATATAGCAACTTTTGGGGTTCGCTCTTTAAGACATGATAAAGACCAAGGTTTCTTTTTAAACGGAAAATCAACCTTTGTAAAAGGAGTTTGTATACACCATGATGGTGGTTTAGTAGGTGCTGCTGTGCCAAAAGGAGTTTGGAGACGTCGTTTGCAATTAATGAGAGATGCAGGTGTAAATGCAATTAGAACTTCTCATAATCCTTTTTCTGCAGAATTTTATGATTTGTGTGATGAAATGGGGTTTTTAGTGCAAGCAGAAATTTTTGATGAGTTTGACAATCCGAAAGACAAGCGCCAAAACATGCACGAAAGACATGATGATTATGTTTCTCGTGGTTATACAGAACATTTTCAAAAATGGGCAGAAAGCGATTTAAAGAGATCTATTTTAAGAGATCGTAATCATCCTTCAATTTTTGAGTGGAGTATTGGAAATGAAATTGAGTGGACTTATGAAAACTACAAACATGTAAGTGGTTTGTGGGACCCAGGAGCAGGGAATTATTGGAATAGAATTCCGAATATTTCTGCTAAAGAAATGCAAGATCGCTACAAAGCATTGCCAAATAGAAAACATAAATTAACAGAAACGGCTAAGAAATTAGTAAAGTGGACGAAAGAGATGGATTTAAGTCGTCCGGTAACGGCAAATCTAATTATCCCCGTAGCAAGTTTAGCTTCTGGTTATGCAGAAGCATTAGATATTGTAGGGTTTAGTTATCAAACAAATCAATATAATTGGTCTAAAAAGAATTATCCGAACATGCATTTTACAGGAAATGAAAATGCAGGTAATTGGACGGAATGGAACTCTATTATAGAAGATCCGATGGTGTATAGTATGTATATGTGGACCGGAATTGATTATTTAGGGGAAGCACATAATAAATGGCCACAAAAAGGATGGGATGGAGATATCTTAGATTTTGGCGGATTTAAAAAAACGGGATTTGATCATTTTAAATCTATTTGGGTAAACAAACCACATATAGCACTAGGAACTTACAAGGTAAAAGACTCTTTAGTGGTAGATCCGCTAAGCGGAAAAGTAATAACAACCAGTAAAAAGATTTTAAACTGGAATAATATAAGAGCGCAAAAAAGCTGGAATTATAAAAAAGGAGACATGATTATTGTTGAGGTTCCTACCAACTTGCACAAAGCAGAATTATTATTAAACGGAAAATCTTTAGGTTGGAGGTCTTTAAGCGGAAGTGTAGATAGAATATTACGTTGGGCGGTTCCTTTTGAAGAAGGTATTTTAACAGCAAGAGGAGGTTTTGATGGTGACGAAAAAGAAGTTGTTTTAAAAACGACAACAAAACCAACATCTATAAAATTAACGGTAGATAAAACTACACTTTCTGCAGATGGTTATGATGTTGCGCATGTAATTGCTCAATTGGTTGATGAAAGCGGAAATGATGTAACAACCGAAGAGGCTAAAATAACTTTTTCTGTGGATGGAAATATCAGACAATTAGGAGTAGATAACGGATCTAACAGAAGTGCACAAAAGTATCAATCGGATACGGTTATTACAAGTAACGGACATGCACTTTTATTATTACAGTCTTTAAAAAAATCAGGAAAAACAACAATTAAGGTGAATGGTAAAGGTTTAAAAGGAAATACCATTAGCATTGATGTTCAGTAAATTGTAAGTATTAGGTTTTGTTAAAATGATATAAATTTTACGGATGATTAAAAAAGTAATTATTTTATTAGGTATCTTATTTTTTGTAAACGTTAGTGTTGCACAAATACAGGTATGGAAAAAACCTAAGAAAAATAAGGCCATAGAAACGGTGCAATGGCAAGTGAATGATATTGTTTACAAAGTAAAAAAAGAAGTAAAAGATCCATTTAGTAAAAATGCTTTTGCCATTGTAAAAAGCAATAATACAGAACAAAAAATCCCTTTATTTTATAATGGTGATAAAACTTGGGTATTTCGTTATTCGAGTGCATCTATTGGAAATAAAACTTTTGTAATCGCTTCTGAAATTAAAGAATTAGATGGTGAAAAAGGTAAGATTGTCGTTGCTGAAAATAAAAAGGAAAATAGACATGGTGGCGTAGTTTTATCAAAAGAAGATACCCAACATTTTTATTATGAAGATGGTTCTCATTATTTCAATTTAGCATTTGAATGCGATTGGTTGTTTGCGTTAGATTACAATCAAAAGGAAATTCCGAAGACCGAACATTTACTGTCTTTAATCGAAAAGTATGGGTTCAATCAGGTTGTAATGAATGTCTATTCTTATGATGTAAAGTGGCCAAAAGCCAAAAGATTAAAAGACTTTCCAGAACATGAATACGGAAGTCGTGAAGATATTTTTCCTTTTTTAGGATCCAATTCAAAACCAGACTTTACTGCGTTAAATGTAGATTTTTTTAAGCATTTTGATAGAGTTATATCACAAATGCATGATAAAGAAATTGTCAGTCATTTAATGATTTATGTTTGGAACAAATTGGTTTCATGGCCAGATATGGAAACCAAGGCAGATAATATGTATTACGATTATGTTGTAAAAAGATATCAAGGTTTTCCAAATATTATTTGGGATGTTTCTAAGGAAGCTCTGCATTATACAAGAGCGACAAAAGAATATATTTCTGAGCGTATAAAACGTACTCGTAAGTTAGATTCTTATAACAGATTGGTTTCTGTGCACGATTACGGTTTTTGTAGAAATCATAAAGATGAAGTAGATTTTATTTCTACCCAAGATTGGAAACATACGTTGTATCAAAATATGTTAAAAGCAAGAAATGATTTTCCGAACAAACCTATTTTTAATATTGAACATGGAGGTTATGAAGATTCTCCATATGTAGTTTTTCCAGGTGCTTATGACAATGCAGAAGCTTGTTTAAGAAGAAATTACATGTGTTTATTTGCAGGCGCATATTCAACATATTACTGGCAAGGAGCTTCTTGGAATGCCGTTATTCACAATCCGTTTGAACAACCAGAAAACTTTAAGAAACCTCATTTCGAATATTTTAAACACATGAGAACCTTGTTTAAGGATTTACATTTCGAAAACTTTAAACCGATGCCAAATTATAACAATGCTGGTTACAATTTAACCAATGAAAAAGATGGTGTTATTTTAGTGTACAATCCTAAAGAAAATAATTGGGCTGGAGGAACATCTAAAGCATTAAAAGAAAAATTCAATCATAAAAATGCGACTAAACAATGGTTTAATACTATTACAGGTGAGTTTACGAAAGAAGTAAAATATGTAAAAAAACCATTAGAATTTTGGGACGCTAGACCTTGGAAAGGTGAAGCAGATACGATATTGATTCTTAGAAACCTTCAGCCTAAGAAAAAGTAGATGTAACTAGAAAAGGAAAGATATCGTTGTAACAGAAATGAACTTTAAAAAAAAGATGACAAAATTTATATTCGTAGTAATAATGTTTTCATACTTCTTTGTGTATTCACAAAGTGAAATTACTATTGATCCTAAAACCCAAAGATTTATAAATGGAGTTTCTGAGTTTAATCGTAATAAATTTATAACGGGTCATTTTTTGTATAATTCTAATGATACCGATTTTGAGTCTTTTAAAAATGAATATAATATTGATTCTGATTATAAAGGTTCTCGTCAGTTTTGGAATCCTTTTGGAAAAGTAAAAAACGGCGTGATTCCTAATGTTCAAAATAAATATTCGGGCATCAGAAATGTGGAGCCACTTTTAGTAGCTACAGGTACAGCTGGTCAACTTTTTTATGATGATAGTAAAGATTACTCTATTGAAGATGTTTCTGTTTTTAGTAAAAATGTAGCCAATTATGTAGCGAATAGTTACAAAAAAGATTGGGCATTAGTTCCGGAGTTTATAGAACCTTTTAATGAGCCTATGGTACATGCTGTAGATTATTACCCAGAAGGGAAAGATGGAAAATACATCACTAGTAAAATAGATAACGTCATTACAAAAATGTGTCAATATCTAAAAGATCTTGGACAATCTATTCACGCAGTTCCAGAATTACAAAACATGAAAGTGGTGGGGTATGCATCTGCGTATCCAGAATTTGAAAATAACGATTTTGATTTATGGAACAAACGTTTTAAAAAGTTTATAGATATTGCTGGTAATGATGTAGATGTTTTTTCTGTGCATTTGTATGATGGTAGTGGATTAAATAATTCTGGAGGTAGACGTTCTGGTGCTAATTCTGAAGCAATTTTAGATTTAATAGAAACGTATAGTAGTATAAAACTGCAAACGGTAAAACCAATTGCTGTAACAGAATATGGTCGTTTGGTAGCTAATCAACCAGGTTTTCCTAGTGTTTCTAATTACGAGCCTATTACAAATTCGCAAGCAGTGCGTTCTCAAATGCATTTGGTGATGAATTTTATAGAAAGAGGAAATGATATGTTGGTTGCTATTCCTTTTAATGTAAACACAAGAAATAGAAATTCGCAATATTCAAAATCTAGTGTTTGGATAAAAGATGAAAACGGAAAAGTAGAACTTACCCAAAGAAAGCTATTCTACGAAATTTGGAAAGATGTAAAAGGGAAAAGGGTATTTACAAAATCTAATAATTTAGATGTACAAACGCAAGCTTTTGTAGATGATAACAAAGTACATGTAGTATTAAATAATTTAAATGATGCTGTGCAAACTGTAGATTTGAATTTATTAAATAAAGAAGGATTACAAAATGTAGATATTAAAAGGGTCAATATTTTTTTAGATAAATTGCCGGAAATAACAGAAACCTCTCAAAATACTGCCCCAGAAACTCTGAGTTTGAATTATGGAGAAACGGTTGTTTTAACGTATAAATTTAATAGTGTTATTGCATTCAATAATACTATTGATAGTAAAAAATATTACGCAACAGAATATTTAAAAACGATTAATGCAAATACAAATAATACATTCACATTTAACAATGTAGCTACTGGAAATGGTTTAGCAACTTTACGTTTAAGTATTGGACGTGCTCATAATTTATCATTAAAACCAACGCTATTTATCAATGGAAACGAGATAAATACTGATGGTGATATTATAAGAGGATACAATCAAAGTACTAGAAAACAGTTTTTTGGAACGCTAGAGATTCCTGTAGAAATTGGGCAACTTAAACAAGGTACAAATACCTTAACTGTAAAATTTGCAGATAATGGAGGACGGATTAGTTCTGCAATTCTTCAAGTTCAGCAATCTCAAAACCCATTGTCTTTAGCATCCAATATTCAACAAAAAAATAAATTCCGGCTCGTACCTAATTATGCTAAAAAAGGTGATTTAGTTACGCTAAATTCTAGTATAGAAAATGAAGAATTTACCATTTATACATTATCTGGAGTTCGAATTTATAAAGGAACTGAAAACAAAATAGATACTTCTAAATTAAATTCAGGTATGTATATCGTAAAAACAACAAAAGAAAATTTAACCGAAAAACTCTTAATATATTAAATAATGAAAAACGTATTAAAATACTTATTGATTGCACTATTTGTATTTTCCGCTTGTAAAGAAGCTAAAAAGGAAAATGTAACATCAGAAACTAAAAAACCAAATGTAGTTGTCATTTATATGGACGACTTAGGTTACGGAGATTTAAGCGCTTATGGTGCTACAGAATTAAAGACATCAAATATAGATGTTTTGGCAAATGACGGAATTAAATTTACCAACGGATACGCAACTTCTGCAACGTGTACACCAAGTAGATATGGATTGTTAACAGGTGTTTATCCTTGGAGAAACCCTAAGGCAAAAATATTACCAGGGTCTGCTCCATTAATTATTACTACCGAGCAAGAAACATTGCCCAAAATGTTTAAAAGAGCAGGGTATCAAACTGGTATTGTTGGTAAATGGCATTTAGGTTTAGGTGCAGGAAATTTAAATTGGAATGAACAGATTTCTCCAGGACCCAATGAAGTTGGTTTTGAAGATGCATATATTTTAGCAGCAACGCAAGATCGTGTACCAACAGTTTATATTAACAATGGTTTTGTAGATGGTTTAGATCCTAAAGATCCAATTTCAGTAAGTTATAAAAAGAATTTTGAAGGAGAACCTACAGGTTTAGATAATCCTGAATTAACAACTATGAAATGGCACCATGGTCATAACAATAGTATTGTAAACGGTATTCCAAGAATTGGATATATGAAAGGTGGAGATGCTGCAAAATGGGTAGACACAGAAATGGCAGATCACTTTTTAAAGAAAGCGCAGAATTATGTAAAAACCCATAAAGAAAAGCCATTCTTTTTATATTATGCTTTGCAACAACCACATGTGCCAAGAACTCCACATCCTCGTTTTGTAGGTAAATCTGGATTAGGACCAAGAGGAGATGTTATTTTAGAGGCAGATTATATGGTGGGTGAATTTATGAAAACCTTAAAAGAAGAAGGTGTTTTAGAAAATACAATCATTGTTTTTTCTAGTGATAATGGCCCTGTTTTACAAGATGGTTATTTTGATGATGCAATAGAAAAATTAGGAAAACATACACCAGCAGGTAAATTAAGAGGAGGAAAGTATAGTTTATTTGATGCAGGTACAAGAGTTCCTTTTATGGTGTATTGGAAAGGTAAAATTAAGCCACAAGTATCAGAAGCTTTGGTTTGTCAGGTAGATTTATTAGCCTCTTTTGCAAGTTTATTAGATGTGAAAGCAGAGGTAAATGATAGTCAAAATATGATGTCTGAATTTTTAGGAAAAAGCGATAAAGGAAGAGATAACATTGTTTTAGAAGCAGGTTCAAAAACTTCTTTTAGATCAGGAGATTGGGTAATGATTCCTCCATACAAAGGAGCTGCAATGAGCTGGCATTCTTTTGTTGAAACAGGGGTTAAAACTGAATTTCAATTATACAATTTAAAAGAGGATGTAGGTCAGAAAAATAATTTAGCTGAAAAGAATCCAGAAAAATTGAAAGAATTATTAGCAGAATTTGTAAAAATTAGAGGAGAAAAGTATTCTAATATTAAAAAGTAATAATGAAGAAGGAAATAGTTTTTTTAGTTTTATTGATGAGTTCAATTTTCCTTGTTGCTCAGGGAAAATTGAACTCATCATTCAGTACTCCTGAAATAGATTCTCAAGTAGAATCGATATTGTCTAAAATGACAATGGATGAGAAAATTGCTCAAATAACAGGAACTCGTATTAGAGAGTTAATGGTAGATGGAAAATTGTCATTAGATAAATGTAGAGAAGTAATTCCAAACGGAATAGGGCATTTTTGTCAGTTTTCTACGGGTCAAGCATTGAATCCTGAAGAATTAAGAGATCTAGTTAGAGAAATTCAGCATTATTTAACAACAGAAACAAGGTTGAAAATTCCTGCTATTTTTCATGAAGAAGCAATTACAGGATTTGCAACGATGGGAGCCACTACTTTTCCGCAACAAATTGGTATTGGATGTTCTTGGAATCCAGGATTGGTAGAAAGAAATACAAATTCTACAAGACAAAACATGAGAGCTGCAGGAGCAACGTTTGCATTATCGCCAATGTTAGATTTAAGTAGAACTGCACATTGGAACCGTCATCAAGAAAGTTATGGAGAAGATGCATATTTAACATCTCGTTTAGGTGTTGCTTTTGTTGAAGGTTTACAAGGAGATGATTTAAAAACGGGTGTTGCTGCAACTGTAAAACATTTTGCGGGTTATGGTACTAAAAACAATGAAGAAAAGGTTTTATATGAAGAATATTTAATGCCTCATGAAGCTTGTATAAAAATTGCAGGCGCAAAAAGTGTAATGCCTTCTTATGGTAAATATAAATCTTTGGCAGTAACAGCGAACCCTATGATGTTAGACCAAATGTTACGTAGAGAAATTGGTTTTGATGGGTTAATAGTTAGTGATTATGGTGCCGTGAATTTAATATATAAAGGCCATAAACAAGCAAAATCTCCTGCTATGGCAGGCGCAATGGCAATTAATGCTGGGGTAGATATCGAATTATCATCACCAACAGCATTTCCATTATTACCAGAGGCTATTGAACAAGAATTAATTACAGAAAAAGAAATTAATACAGCTGTTAGAAGGTCTTTAATAATGAAAGCTAGATTAGGATTGTTAGAAGAGAATCCGCAAATAGGTAAAGATGGTGTATTAGATTTTGATCCTCCAGAATTTAGAAAACTAGCCTATGAAGCTGCAGCTCAATCTATTGTTTTGTTAAAAAATAATGGAATTTTACCTTTAAAAAGCGATGTTAAAAAAATAGCTTTAGTAGGTCCAAATGCAGCTACAACACAAGGTTTGTTAGGCGATTATACGTACCAAGCCATGAGAGCTTTTTGGAAAAGTGAAGAGTACGATCCTTTAAATCCGAAATTAGTAACCCTTAAAGAAGGATTGGAAAATGCATTGGGTAATACAGTAGAAATTGAGCACGAACGTGGTTGTGATTGGAGTGCTGGTTTAGAAGCAAAAATTGATAAAAGTGGTTTTGGAGATAGTCGATTAGGTAAGTTAAAACTGTTAACTGTAAAAGGCTTGCCACAACCAGATTTAAATAATGCTCTAAAAATCGCGAACGAAAGTGATGTAATTATAGCGGCAGTAGGAGAGAATATTGCCTTGAATGGAGAAGGTAGAAAAAGAAAGGGAATAGGACTTCCTGGAGAACAAGAAGCTTTTGTAGAGAAATTATTGGCTACTGGAAAGCCTGTTATTTTAGTTTTATTTGGAGGAAGACAGCAAGTAATAGATAAATTAGAAGGCAGATGTGCAGCAATTATAAATGCTTGGTTGCCGGGTGAAGAAGGCGGAAATGCAATTGCAGATATTTTAACGGGTAAAGTAAATCCTTCTGCAAAATTAAATGTGACGTATCCTAATTCTCAGAAAAAAGAAGAAGTAAATTATCAAAATGGTTATGATGTAAATAATCAACCTTTATATCCTTTTGGGTATGGTTTGTCTTATACCAATTATACCTACAGTAATTTTAAAATGAAATCGAAAGTAAAATTGACTGATGATCGTTTTTCAATTTCATTTACGCTAAAAAATTCAGGTAAAAAAGAGGGAACAGAAATAGTACAATTATATGTTTCTCCGGTTGATAAATCATCAACAATGAAACCTATTCAATTAAAAGGTTTTCAAAGAGTTTCTTTAGAATCAGGAGAAAGTAAAAAAGTAACTTTTAAGGTTTCTCCACAACAATTAGTTCAATATAAAAAAGGGAAATGGATTGTTGAAGGTGGTACCTATGAATTTAAAATAGCTGCTTCTTCAACAGATATTCGATTAAAAGGAAAAGTAACATTAAAAGGAGAAGATTTAATACTCAGTAATGGTAGAGAAGTATTCTTTTCAAAAAGTGAAATAAACTAAAAATAGAGATATGGCATTCAATAATATTGACAAGAAGCTATTATTAATTATAATAATAGCCAGTACAATTTTCTTTAACATAACAGAAACATCAGCTCAAAAAAAGAACATTATTTTTCTTTTGGCAGATGATGCAGGTTATCATGATTTTGGTTTTCATGGAAGTAAATATTTTAAGACTCCAAACTTAGATAAATTAGCTAAACAAGGAGTTCTTTTTAAAGAAGCATATACTACAGCTGCTGTTTGTGGCCCTTCTAGAGCAGGCTTTATTACAGGAATGTATCAACAAAGATATGGTATAGAAGATAATAATGTGCCTGGTTATATGAGTCAGTCTTCAAAATTATTGGGAGATGATATGGGGCTTCCATTGCATATTAAAACAATTGCGAATTATTTAAAACCACAGGGTTATAAATCTGTGATTTTTGGGAAATGGCATTTGGGAGGAAATGACGAGTATAACCCTTTATATAGAGGTTTCGATGAGTTTTATGGCTTTAGAGGTGGAGCAAGAAGTTTTTATGCATTATCACAAAAAGAAGCAGCAGAAAAGCGATTAGACAGATGGGAAAAAGGATTAGGAGTATTTGAAGAACCTAAAAAATATTTAACAGATGAAATTGCAGATGAAGCTTGTGATTTTATAGATAGAAATAAGAAGAATCCTTTTTTTATGTATGTTTCTTTTAATGCAGTTCACACACCTCTTGAGGCAGAACAACAAGATTTAGATCAATTTCCAAATTTGAAAGGGAAACGTAAAAAATTAGCAGCCATGACATTTGCTATGGATAGAGCCTGCGGGAGAATTTTAGACAAACTAAAAGAATTAGGTTTGGATGAAAATACGTTGGTTGTTTTTGCGAATGATAATGGTGGTCCAGATGGTTCAAACACTTCTAATTATCCTTTAAGCGGATGTAAATCAAATCATTTAGAAGGCGGAATTAGAGTTCCATGTATTATAAAATTACCAAATGTAGTTACACCAAATACAGTTTACGAAGAACCTATTAGTATGTTAGATATGTTGCCAACTTTTGTAAATGTTGCTCAAGGAGATGCTTCAAAAATTAAAGGATTAGATGGAGTAGATTTAATTCCTTTTATTACAGGGAAGAATAAAAAGGTACCGCATGAAATGTTGTTTTGGAAAAAAGAAAATAGAGGTGTTGTTAGAAAAGGTGATTGGAAAATGCTACGTTTTCCTGATAGACCAGCTGAATTATATAACATCAAAAAAGACATTACAGAAAACAACAATTTAGCCTATAAATATCCCGATAAAGTAAGAGAAATGTTTAAAGATTTATGGAATTGGGAAAGTGAGTTGGAAAGACCTCTTTGGCAATTAAAACGTGTTTATGAAGTAAATGCTATGAAACGTATGGACGTAAAAAGAGACCCAATTTTAGATAAATAATAAACTAATAATGAAAATTCACAAACTGTTTTATTTTGTAGTAGTAACTTTTTTGATGGTATCCTGTGGTAATAAGCAAAAGGAAGCCAAAGTGTCTAATAAATTAAGTAATCAAGCGATTAGTGTAGATGTAATTGTGCCAGAACATGGTATGGCAGATCCACATGCTTGGGTAGAAAATGGTCGTGTTTATATTATTTGTGGTCATGATGAATCTTGGGATGCAACTTCTTCTTTTCCTATGGATAGATGGGAACTTTGGTCGAGTGAAGATTTAGTTAATTGGGAATTTCACAGAAATTTATTACCACAAGACACTTATATTGGTGATAAACCGAACTGTTGGGCAGGAGATATTTGTGAAAGAGACGGTAAATATTATTGGTTCTTTTCAAACAGAAATATAGATACAGGCGTCATGGTTGCCGACTCAATTACCGGGGAATATAAAGACTTGTTGGGTAAACCATTATTGCCAAAAGGCATTGTACCTGTGCATCCTTATGATCCAGAAATTTATATTGAAGATGATGTGTATACCATTTGTTTTGGTGTGGGGACTTATTACATGGCAACATTATCTAAAGACATGAAGTCTTTAGATACCGAACCAAAAGAAATTATCATTCAAGATAAAGAAGGTAATAAATTAAGAGCAGAAGACAAACCTACGTTATTTAAGCGAAATGATTTGTACTATTTAGTGTATGGAAGTAGGTATTCTATCTCTAAAAACTTATATGGTCCTTATGAGTTTCAAGGAGCGTTTTTAGATGGTGGACATACAAGTTTCTTTGATTGGAAAGGGCAAAAATATGTAATGCAAGAAAATCATGATATCAGTGCATTTTATAGAGGAGCAAGTTTAAAGCCTGTTAATTTTAATGAAGATGGAAGTATTATAATTCCTAAGGATGATAGAATGTATCCAGCTCCCGGAAGACCTTTTGAGTTTAAAAACAGTACCATGGGATGGAAAGCTTTAAGCGGTACAGATCTTTCTTTTAAAGACGGGAAATTAGTAGGTAATTTATCAGAAAAGAATGCCCTTATTAGAAGTGCACCTTGGTTGTATACGGATACAAGATTGTGTTCTGAAGTTATTTTTAATATCAAAAATAATAGTAATGCCAAAGAATTAAAATTTTCAATTTATACACGTAATGAAAAGGAAGATGGTTTTTGGGCTGTTGGCACAGATCCTGTAGATTGGTCTCAGCAACAATGGATTACTATTCCTATTTCTTCTAATGATACCGATTTTAAAACGTATAAAGTCCAGTTATCAGAATTTAAGAATATAGAAAATAGGTTAATGCAAATAGCGCTGCAACCAGCATCAGATAGTAATTCTGGTTCTTGGGAGTTAGATGAAATTATAATAAAATAACATAAGGATGAACATAAACTATTTTTCAAAAAAAATAATCATTTCACTAGTAACAGTGTTTTTGTGCGCTCTAAATGTAGCTGCTCAAAATAGTGGAACTCCTTTTTTTGAAAAAATAAGAACAGAACGTATTGCGTCAGATCAAAGCGTAACTTGGGTAAACTTTGCGACTGGAACTTCTGGTTATTGCGAAGAGTTTTGGTGTCATCCAACAGATACAAATGTGATGTTTAGTGGCCCAGATATGCATGCGGCTTTTGGTACTTGGGATAACGGAGTAACCTGGCAAACACTAAAAGACAGCGATGGTACAGGTGTAGATATGCGTCGTGTAATTGATATCAAATTCTCCTTACAAAACCCTGATTTTGGAATTGCTTTTGCAAACAACCAAACAGGAAGTAATACTAGCGGTAAAATTTATGAAACTAATGATAGAGGTAGAACTTGGAACCTTAATTCTACAATGGGTAAATCTCATTCAAAATTAGCTATTCATCCTACCAATGACAATATATGGTTTTTAGGAGCAGGTGATTTTTGGAATGCAAAAGAGAATAGCAGAAGTTTAGCAAAGTCTAATGGCGAAAAAACTTCTAGGTCTGTTTATGGTTACGTATGGAAAACAACAGATCGTGGTGTTTCATGGAAAAAAGTTGCTAAAGGTTTATCGAATGATTTAGATGTAGGTCGAATTATTTTCAATCCTGGTAGTCCAGAAAATATGATTATGGCCACTAATTATGGTATATACACAAGTGCTGATACAGGCGAGACTTGGACGGCTAACGCTACGGGACTTCCAAATAATTTGCCTAGAGATTTAACATCGCATTACGATGCTAGTACTGGAGATTTTACACTTTATTTAGTGGAACAATCTGTATATACAGAAAATGGAAATAACTCTATTGATACCAGTGGAGGTGTTTATAAAAGTATAAATAACGGATTAATGTGGACTAATATTACCGGAGATTTGGGTATTGATTTTCAAGTTGTAAAAGATTGGACTTCGCGCGACAAGTATAAAAGGTCGGTTTCACACTGGCTTGGTATTCCAAAAAACAACTTAGATAGTAAAGCATATGCTTCAAACATTATACCTGTTTTTAGTATGATTGTTGTAAATCCGCTTAATAAAAATGAAATTTATATCGCCCAGAAAACAAAGCACGGTTATGGTTTTGGTCCTGGAGATTTATGGAAAACTACAAACGGAGGAGCTACTTGGTTTCCTTGTGCAAGACAGGGTAAATATTGGGTAGCCAAAGAAGATCAAACCTATTGGAATAATAAAACTGGATTGAGTACAACTGCAGATAATATCAATTTTGCTCATTTGCAGAATTATATGAACGATCAAAGATCTATTTCAGGTACTAGAATGCTTGCAATTAATGCCAACGGAGATGTTTTTACAGGTATAGATCAGCAAACCTTGCGTTCTAATAATAATGGTACTAGTTGGACACAGATTGATGACGAAGAGGTTGCACCAGACGTATGGAAAGGTAGAGGTAATACAGCACTTCCTGGTCGATTTATGTTACATGAAACAGGTGTTACAGGAAGAAGACTTTTATGTAGTGGCGAGCATGGTTTATTTCAAACTACTGGTACAGATATTGCAAATTGGACAAATACAGGAGCCGTAAATATAGCGCAAATTGAAGGACAGCATTTTGATTTTGGAGGTTATAAATCTGCACATTCGGTAGCCTCGGTTGCTGTTCATCCCAATAATCCAAATACTATTTTTGCGTTAATGGATCGTCAAACACATAGAGGAACGTTACGAAAATCTACCGATGCAGGACAAACGTGGACTAATATTGCTACAATTTTTGAAGGTACTAGTAACGTGTCTTCAACGGTAGCTCCGCAGCATTCGCTAATGATAGATCCGGTAAATCCAAGCAATATGTATTTTACGGCTATCTATAAGCAAATAGCTGGAGTTGGAGGCGGTACAAGTCCTGCTTTAACAAAAGGAAAATACGGCGTTAATAGATCTAATGATGGAGGTCTTACCTGGAATGTTAGTAATGCTGGTTTGCCAGCTGGAGCAAGTGTAAATAGAATTGCCATGCATCCAGATAATTCAGAAACTATTTTTGCAGCTTTAAGTCAGTGGAAAAATTCAGATCCAGGTGGATTATACAAATCTTCAGATGGAGCAGTCAATTGGAAGAAAGTTATAATTCCTTCAGTAATAAAATCTGTTAATAATATTTTTATTGATAGAAATACAAAGCATATGTTTATTTCTACGGGTTCTAGATCTGGAGCAATGAATTCTGGTGGAGTTTGGAGAAGTATTGATAACGGTGTTAATTGGGAATTAATCTTTGAAGCGCCATATGTTTGGCAAACAGAAACATCTCCAGTCAACTCAAATATAATAATAATTTCAGTAGCATCTCAAGTACCAAATATGGCAGTTAATTTTAAAAACCCAGGTGCATATATTTCTGTTGATGCTGGTACAACTTGGACTAAGATAAATAAAGGTTTGGCACATTCTGATAGAATTACAGATATAAAACCAGATCCGTATAACGAAAACATTATTTGGTCTGCCGGTTGGGGTAGTGGTTGGTACAAAGCAGTTATAGATGTAAATACTTTAGCTGTTAATGATATTCGTGAAAATAGCAAAACAATAAAGTTATTTCCAAATCCTACAACACAAGGTATTCTAAATGTTCATGGTTTTAGAGCTGAAGAAGATGTAAACTACACGATTGTAGATGCTTTAGGGAAAACACATACAACTGGTTCTTTAAATCAAAATAAAGTAAATGTTTCTGTCCTTAAAAAGGGAATGTATATAATATCTCTGTCCAATAAGGTGAAAAATGTTTCGTATAAATTTATAAAGAATTAGTTATAAAAGCGAATATAATTATCATAACAATTTTAGCAGTAACGTTGTTTAGAGTAATAATAAGATAAGCACTAAATTAGCGGGTTAATAGCTGAATTTAGTGCTTTTTTTGTTGATAATATTGTTGCTTAAGAACTTCCTTTCTAAATTTTTATACTTGAATTAAAATTACACAAATAGTAATCTTTTAAAACTTTCAATAAAGTTAGGTTTTGTACCAAACAAACATCAAAATGATTGATTAAATTCGTTTCTATTTCAACATAAAAACGGTAATTATTAATCATAGAAAGAGTGTATAGTGTTTATGTTATCATTGATGAAATATTATTCAACTACTTTAAATTCTATAGCTTGCCCGCCACCTGCTGCTAAAATAATTTCTAATACATCTTTAGAAGTAACTTCTCTTTTAGAAATTGTAAATACTTCTGGGTTTGTTAGCCAATGAGCATTTTTAGCATCTGAATAAATAGTTGCTATGTAAGTTTTGTTTTTCTTTAAAAATGATAAATCGACCTTAAATTTCCTTGGATTTTCGTCAGTAATACTTCCTAAATACCAATTGTCTGCATTTCTTTCTTTACGAACTACAGTATAATAATCTCCAATTTTACCATTAATAACTTTACTTTCAGACCAATTTGTAGGTACATCTTTTATAAATTGAAAAGCAGCATTGCCTTCATAATTTTCTGGCAAATCTGCAGCCATTTGTATGGGGCTGTACATGGTTAAATAGTATGCCAATTGTTTACATATAGTAGATTTTACTCTAAAATCTAAAGGACTCCAATTACGATCAGGTACGTCCATTTTAAATATTCCAGGAGTATAATCCATAGGCCCACCTAATAATCTTGTAAAAGGCAAAACTACCCCATGTTCAGGAGAGTTGCCTTCACTCCAAGCATTGTATTCTTGACCTCTAGCACCCTCTCTTGCCATTAAATTAGGATATGTTCTTTGTTCACCTGTAAATTTAATTGGTTCATGATTTACAATTAACAAACCATATTTTGCAGCTGTTTGAACCATTTTTTTATAATGGCGCACCATATATTGCCCATGATGATGTTGTTTGTATGTTTTCTTTTTACTATCGTAATTTACATCACCTGTATACCCTACTTTTACTGTCTTTATACCAAGGTCTTTGCACATTTTATACAACGAATCCATGGCAGGTTCATAATGGTCTATATCAGAAATAGTTTCATGATACATCATCATTCTTACCCCTTTTTTCTTACCATAATCTGTTACTTCTTTAATATCAAAATCGTCTGTTGATGTTTTCCAATCAAAAATATTATAACCTGTCCAAGAACCTTCCATATTGTCCCAACCTTTATCCCAACCTTCAATTAATACATCAGGGATACCATGTTTAGCAGCAAAATCTATATGATATTTTGCATTTTTAGTATTGGCTCCATGGGGTTTTGTTATAGGCTTACCAAATTGTGTTTTTTCTGCCCAAGCAGTTTTTCCAATATGTAATTCCCACCAAATACCAATATATTTATAGGTTTCAATAAAACTAGTATCTTCATAAGCACATTCTGGATTTAAGTTCATTATAATGTCAGATTCTACTAAATCACCAGGATTTTTGCCAATTTGAATAGTTCTCCAAGGCGACTGAAAAGGTGTTGAAGCTCTTACTAAATCTCCATTCAGCCAAGGAGTTAAATGTGCTTTAAATTTAAACCCATTTAAAGTGTTTAACAAATTCATGCCTGCATAATCTGTTAAATCTGCTTCGTGAATGCTTACAACCAAATTATCATTTACCTCAATAGTAGTTGGTGTATTTGCCATATTCGGACGTTCTTCTTTTTCTGGTCTTCTTTTAAACTTGATAGAATCTCCAACTTGACTAATAGGAGAGTTGTAATATACTTTTTCATAGTTATCATAGTCTGCAAAATTCCACCAAGTTTTGTAATCTTCTTTAAAATTAAACTCAGTCAATTCATCTATAATTACAAAATCGCTTAAGTTATTTTGTTTTGGAAATACATATCTAAAAGCTATACCATCGTCAAAAGATTTTGCAATTATATCTATTAAAATATTTGTTTCTTTTTGTTGAAGATGTAAGGTTAACTGATTATTATAATCTTTAACCGTTTTACGCTGGCCCCAAACAGTTTCCCAAGTTGAGTTATTGGTTTTTACTTCTGAAGAAAGCATCTTAAAGTTATTTTTTAAAGACTTGTTTTTTAACTCAAAACCTAAAGCTGAAGGTTGTAAGAACTCCAAGTTATTAGAACTGATGCTATAAAATAATTGTCCCGCATCATTCAATTCAAAAACAATTTTATTATTTAAATTAGGAGAGGCTACTTCCTTAACAATATTATTTTGGTCAGAACATGCCATAAAAAGTGGCAATAGAAGTAGTAAGAGATGTTTCATTGTTTCAAATTTTAATAGTAATTAATGGTGTATGATTTTAAAGGTTTTATTAAAAAGCAAGGCTTTTCATGCATCGTCCTTTCCAGCAGGGTAATAGTCTTATACTATTATTTTGAACTAGATGCAATTTTTGAAATAGCAAAAGGCTCTTTATTTACTTTAGGAATGACTAAACTCTCTGCGTTTTTCTACATTGTTTGCCACGAATAGTGAAATCTTTTTTACGGCTTTCATAATTTCTATTGATTTTCTTTTAATTAAAAGTTATTCTGCACCTTGATACATAAACCAATCAAAAAGTGCTGTTTTCTTACTTTCTTTTCCTGATGACGTAACATACATGCCCACGTATACACCATTAAATTTTTGTGCAATCTCGTCAGATAAAATCGTATAATCTTGTGCTTTGCCTATGGGGTTCAGTTCAAACTTATTTTCACCGTAATAGAATTGAGCATTAATGCCATCAATTTTTACCTTAAAAACAACACTTTCTTTTTTATATGGAATACTTACTACTACTTGCGGTTCAAACTCGCCCTTATTTTCTTTTTGCAATGTTTTTAAAAGTACAAGTTTATCCTTTGTTTTCAATAGTTGATAATGATTTCCATGACGGCGATAAATTACCAACCCAGCTTTTTCATTTTCTTTTTTAGTTTTAAACGAAAGTGATGTGCTGGCTTCATAATTTAAATGACGGGTACGTTGGGCAATAAAGGATGGGTTAACAAATTCAGCAACCGTTTCTGGTCGTAATTGAATCTGTATTTGTCCATCTTTTTGCTCGTACCAGGTTTCTTTGGGAGATCGTAAGAAGTTCCATTCAAGTCCCAATTCTTCACCTTCAAACTCATCCAACTCATTAGTTTTGGACATTGGATGCCAGGGTAATTCAGGTCGCTTTTGTTCAAATTGCAATAAACCCTTTCCGGGATTAAAAATAGGAGTTACACCAGATTCTTGATTTGACATTTCTACTTGTGCTAAAAAAGTTTCACGAGCAAGAGTAGTGTATCCATCAATTTTTCTTTTAGCAAGCATTACACTCCACCAGTCTCCATTTTGAGTTTGTACTAAATCTGCATGTCCTGTCTGTTGTATAGGATAATCTTTTCCCAAATGACGATGTGTCATTACTGGATTTGCATGATTGGGTATGTAAGGTCCCCAAATATTTTTGCTATTAAAAACTGTTACAGCATGATATTCTCCTGTTCCGCCTTCACCAATTAGTAATAAATATTCATTATTTATTTTATATAAATGTGGACCTTCCGCCCAACGTGCATTTGATGCATGTCCATAGGTAAGTTGTTTTTTCTCTCCAATTAGCTCGCCTTTATCTGGATTTATTTCTTGCATCCAAACACCATTTTTTCCTTGCCATTCTTTTTGCGAGTAGTCAATAATTCCAGCTCCAGTATAATAACATTTACCATCATCATCCCAAAACAGAGAAGGGTCTATTCCAGGAGCATCATCTATCCATATTGGATCTGACCAAGAATTGGAAGGGTCTTTTGCTGTGATTATAAAATTCCCATTGCCACCTACCATTGTGCAGATAATATAAAATGTTCCATTGTGATGTCTAATTGTTGGCGCAAAAATACCTTGAGAATTACCTAATCCATCAGGATAATTAATTTGAGTAGATTTTGATAATCCGTAACCAATTAACTCCCAATTAACCAAATCTTTACTTTTATGAATTGGCAGCCCTGGAAACCACTCGAAGCTAGAATTAACCATATAGTACGTATCTCCTACACGACAAATAGAAGGGTCTGGATAAAAACCAGACAAGATTGGGTTCTTAAAATTGTCGGGAGCTGTTTGTCCTGAAACATTAAAACAAATTAATGCAAGAAATAAAATCTTAAGTATTCTTAATTTCATTTTCATTTTAACTAAAATTTAATTATTTCTGGTTTTACCTTTGATTGAAAAGGCACCAAATAAAATGAATAATTATAACTTCTTGGTTTGATTAAATATTCTTCATGAGATTGAGCACTTGCAGTCCACGTATCATCTCCGCCAACTCCTTGTTGAATTAAATCTACATTTACTGTTAAAACATCACGCTCTATCAATTCGTTTATATGATTTGCATCTTGAAGATTATTTGTACTATAAGGAATAACACTGAAACTTAATAGATCATCACCTTTGATTAAAACTCCGTTTGATTTATTATTTTGAATCTTAAACCATCTTGTTTCTGTATGATTTCCATATTCTTCAGGATAAGCGTACATATAACTCATTGTTTTAGCATTACCTGAATATAAACCTACGTGCGAACCATAATTTCTATCTGCATAATTAGGATGTGGTCCTTTTCCAAAATAAGAAAGGTTTTTATACGCATCTGAAATATCAAATTGCATCCCAATTCTTGGTGCATTTGGTGCTTTTTTATCAATATCAACTTGATAGTTTACTTTTACTTCTCCTGATGCCAATACAATATAGGAGAGATTTACTTGAGTTTTAGGGTTGATAATTTCTCCTTTAACGTTTACAATAACTTTTCCTTTTTCATCTGAATTAATTGAAACATTATTTGCTACAAATCGATCTCCAGCTTTCATCCAGTCTAATTCTTTTTCTAAATGTAATGCTTCGCGATAAGCTTTATCATTTTCTGTTTCTGCACGCCAAAAATTTAATTTTAATGGAGAACTTAAAACATTTACACCTTTAGATTTATATGAAGTAATATAGCCTGTTTTCTTATTGATGTTAAGGCTTACCAATTTGTTATAAACTGTAACTTCATCATTTTTATCAGTAACATTCAAACTCAAATTACTTGAATTTGGCTCGATTGATTTTGTTTTATAGTTAAGTTTGAATTGCTCTTCAAAAACCACATACCCTTTATTCTCCCAAATGGTGTTCTCTTTTAAACTTCCTTTAATAGTTATGAAGTATTCAGAACCAGGTTTTGCTTTTGGGTTTTTAAATTTTATAGTTAGTTTATCTGTTTGATAAGGCTCCGTATTCAACGATTCTAAATTGCCATTTTGAATAACAACACCATTCTCTGTTAGCTCCCAATTAAGATTATATATAGACAAATCTATTGCATGATGACGATTTAAAATTTCGAAATCTCCTTTTAGAGCATCATCAGTAGTAATAACGACTGGTTGATTTACTTTTTTACACTCGTAAGTAGCAGGTTTTGGAGTTCTGTCTGAAGCAATAATTCCATTTAAACAAAAAGTACCTGCATTAGGTTTGTCACCAAAATCGCCTCCATAGGCCAAAAATTCTTTTCCATTTTCATCTTTTTGTAAAATGCCTTGATCAATCCAATCCCAAATAAAACCTCCTAAAGCTCTATCATTTTTATAAATAACATCCCAATAAGCTTTCATGTTACCTGTAGAATTCCCCATAGAATGTGCATACTCACACATTACAACAGGTCGCTTATCAAAACTTGTATTATTTATTAAATCCTGTAATTCTTGTGGTGTAGTATACATTCTACTTAACATATCTACCCAACTTAGATCGGTTGGATTACCTTGATCTTGAGTGAAAAAACTAGTTTTATATCGTTTGTCTGTTGGGACACCTTGAGCACCTTCATAATGAATAAACCTAGTTGGATCAAAGTCTTTTATCCATCCAGCCATTGCTGCATGATTAGCACCAGTTCCAGATTCATTACCTAAACTCCAAAATACAATACTAGGATGGTTTTTATCGCGTTGTACCATTCTTATGGCACGTTGCAAATATGAAGTTCCCCAATCTGGTACATTGGAAAGTTGTCCTCTAACACCATGTGTTTCAATATTAGCTTCGTCCATAACATACAGTCCATATTTATCACATAAGTCGTAGAAATAAGGATCGTTTGGATAATGTGATGTTCTTACTGCATTAAAATTAAACTGTTTTAAGAGTTTTACATCTTCTTCCATATCTTTTCTAGACAAGGTTTTTCCGTTAGTTTGATGATGATCATGACGATTTACACCAATCATTTTTACTGGATTCCCATTTACTAAAAAGCGACCTCTATCATCAAATTTTACTTCTCTGAAACCAACTTTAGTACTTGTATATTGAATTGAATTTCCATTGTCATCTTTAACTTCAAAAAGTAAAGTATACAAGTAAGGAGTATCTGAAGACCATTTTTTAGGTTTTTCAATTTTAGATTCTATTAATCCGAAGTAAACGTTATCTCTTTGAGGATAAAATTCCCCTAATATTTTTCCAAGTTCTGTTACTGATTTATCTCCAATTGTATTTCCTTCTTGATCTATAAGCGTTGTTGTGATTGTCCAATCATCAACAGTTGTTTTGAGGTTTGTGTTTCCAAATTCACCAACTTTAGCAACATATTTATCTTTAATATTTGTAATGATGTTTGGTCTAATTTGTAACAAAGCGTCTTTATAATTTTCATCAAAAGCGGTTCTAACTGTAAAGTCAGACAAACGTACTTTAGGATTTGCATGTAAATATACTTCACGCTCAATGCCACTCATTCTCCAATGATCTTGTCCTTCTAAATAGCTTCCATCGGACCACCTATATACTTTAACAGCGATTTTATTTTCGCCTTCTTTTATTAGATTTGTAATATCAAATTCTGATGGTAATCTTGTGTCTTCACTATAGCCTACAAATTCACCATTTACCCAAACATAATAAGCAGAAGAAACGCCTCCAAAATGTAAAATAATATCTCTTTTACTCCAAGATTTATCAACATTAAAAGTTCTAATATAATGCCCAACAGGATTATCATGATGATTTATATTAGGAAAATCATTGTAAAAAGGATAAATTGTATTTGTATAAATAGGTGTTCCATAACCTCTCATTTCCCAATTAGAAGGCACATCTATTTTATCCCAAGAAGAACTATTAAAATCTACTTTTTGAAAATTATTGGAAGCTTCTGCAGGTTTTGCAACATATTTAAATTGCCAATCTCCATTTAACGTTTTGTAATATTTAGATTGTTCTCTATCTCCAGTAATTGCTTGTTCTGCATTTTCAAAATTATAAAAAGTGGCATGGGCTGGAAGCCTGTTAATTTGATTTACTTGCGGGTTTTCCCAATCATTTTTTTGTTGGGCTGTTGCGGCAATAGTTAAACATGTTAAGATGAGAGAAAAAATAAATTTCATAAATTTTTAATTTGTAGTTATTTTAATGACTCCATTTGCTCCTCTTGAGTCATAAAAATATTCTGAAGGCATACAAATATCAAACTTTTGTATTTAAAGCTTAAAACATATGGGCTATTATACAAAACATATGATTTTTCTTCAATACCGTCCAAAACGTTTTAAAAATACGAGGATAGAGTCAAGTTTCTCAAATATCTTTGAGTTGCATAAAAAACCCCTTACACATATGGTAAGTGTAACTTTACTTTCTCAGAGAATATGAAAACTTTATAGTTCTAGGTTTAAAAAACTTGTCAAAACACATTAAACCAATACGCATCAAAAAGGCTTTAATAGTTGGTCACATTTAGTTTCTATGCGCTTCTATCAATTTGCAAAGAGTCAGTCTATTCGAGATATCAGTAATGGTTTACGTTCTGTAACTGGCAACTTTAATCATTTAGGAATGCTTAAATCGTCTTCAAAATCTACAATCAGTTATCAGAATAAAAATAGAAACTGGGAGTTTTTTAGAGACTATTATTATGTTTTATTGGAGAGTTTAGGACAGCAGGCAGCTATGAAGCGGGTTAAGTTTAAAATAAAATCAAAAATATTCAAGTTAGATATCACTACTATTAGACTTTGTTTAAGTTTATTTGATTGGGTAAAACACAAAACAAAAAAAGGTGCTGTAAAAATGCACACACTACTTGATTATGATGGTCATTTACCATCTTATTTGAATATTACAGAAGGAAAAACAGCCTTCTCCAAATCTAACAATACAAGGGAGTTTTTTTTGAACATAGTAGTAATCAAAGGTTAAAACTAGTAAAATGGTTTAAAATTGTGTGCCTTAAGTTTATTTAGTACAGTATTGGTTTTGTACCAAATAAACATCAAAATGACTGATTAAATTCGTTTCTACTTCCTTACTATTTCAAAATAAAACTCAAAGTAACTAAGGCTAATAGTCGATTTTCTGTTTTATATCAAGAAAAAATAATTATTCTAAATTAATATTAATCATTTTAAAATTTATTTGGTACTCATTATTTTTATAGTTTGATAAACTTGCTAGTTCTTGTATTATTATCAGTAATTATTTTTAGTAAATAAGTACCAGATGATAGATTGTTTACATCAACAACTAACTCGCTACTAGTTGCATTGTCTATTTTTACCGTTTTGACTAATTGTCCCATTAAAGTATAAATATTTATTGAGGCTTTGTTTATAACATTAGTTACTTTAATATTTAAGCTGTTATTTGTTGGATTAGGAAAGAGTTTAAGACTTTTATCTATTACAATATCAGCAATATTTAGGGCATTACCAGTATCTTCAATAGCATTAATACCGGCAGTCCATTGTGTGCCTCCAAATTCGTAAGCGCCAATATCTGGAGCACTTCCTTTATAAGGTTTTGTAAAGCCCGAAATAGCCATAGCTTGGTTTACAACAGCACTTCCTTCTTTGGGCATAAAATTTTGATTACTAACATTTTCAAAAGGTGAAGCAGTTGTTATTAAATTACTTTGAATATCGAAAGCTGATGCATCTGCTTCACTAAACCAATCTCCAGTGCTAGAAAAATTATTGTAAACTTTATTATTTTCTTGTGTGTAGCCATTAATCCATGTTCCAGTAGCATTTTGTGCGTTCCAAATGGTGTTGTGAAAGAAGTCTAAATGAGTATTATTCCAATTTACTTGGTATCCGGTCCAAGACACATTCCAAACTACATTGTGGTGTACAGTGTATCCTTTACTGTTGTTATCTAAATAAATACCAGCAGCTTTACCAGGATTACCCACCTCATGTGAATAATTTGGTGCAGTAGCATCATGAAACCAATTATGATGTACCACAATATTTTTAAGATTAGCATTCCCAACTGTATAAAATATACCAGAATCACTATTTATAAGTTGAGAATTAGAGACATCATTGTAGGCAATTTCACTTCCTGTTCCACCAACCGTCATACCATCTCTACCAGCATTTATAATGGTGTTTTTTAATACTTTTACATTATTAGCAGAAGAGCTAATTGGTTTAGAATGAATACCTAGATAGTCTATATTGCTTATATAATTGCCTTCTATTATTGTATTATGAGCTCCTGACCAATTGGCAACTGTAATACCATTTGCAGAGCTATGGTTTATAGTGCAGCCTTTAACTATGGTATTTGCTCCTAAAATTTCTAAAGCAGCTTCTCCAACTTGTGCAGAATTGTTAGTTAAATCATCATGACCTTCGCTACCGTGTATTATTTGGCAATTAAGAATTTGATTATTATCTGCATTGTTATGAATTTTTGCACTTCCCCCAAAAAAGTTAAGTCCTTGAATCTTAATGTAATCACCTTTTAATTCTAAGGTAAATTTGTTTACAGCATACTCAACAGTGCCATCAATAGGCATAATACCATCTGCGGGTTGAAAATAGAGCATATTATTAGCCTTGTCATAATACCACTCTCTGGCATAATCAAGCGCTTCTAGCTTATTAAATAGAAATAATTGACCTCTATTGTTATTAGGGTAATTTCTCCAAACGGTTGGGTTGTGTGGGTTAAAAGGCCATTGGTTAATGTTTACACCAGTATGGTTAATAGTTGTACTGGTGCTGCTAGTAATAGTTCGTGTCCAGCTTGCTCCAGAATGAGCGCCTAAGTAATATACATAACCATCTGTCCAATCTATATTAGGTACATTATTTACCACGAAGTGAGATCCATCTCCATTAGTAACAGGTGTGGAATCTATAGTCCAACGGTTGTTATCTGTATTGTTTGGCCATCGAGCTAAATCCATATATTCATTATTATGATAAATAGCACGAAACCTGCTGTCAATTGTCATGTTAACATTTGCCTTATAAATGTTGCCGGTGTGTAATTGCCAACCGTTAACGCTATTTGTAGCTTTAATTTCTACAGTTTCTCCATCAGCAGCTTTAATAGTTATATAATTACTGCTAGTTCCGTTTTTGTTTATTATAAGAGGTTCGGTATAAACTCCACCTCTAATAATGCAAACATCTCCAGCAAACATTTCAGACACTGCTTTTTGAAATGTTTTATAAGGATTAGTTATAGATCCGTTATTACTGTCATTTCCATCAGAAGCAACATATATAGTTTTAGCATTTATCAATTCTATAGAAAAGAAAAGGATGATAATTAAAAGGATATTTTTATACATATTAATAGTTGTTTTTATTCATTGCAAAATTAAAAGTTTAGTTTTTTTTTATGTTTATGAAACAAATTAGTTACTACAACATATGGTTAATATTGATGATAATAGTAGTTTTTTTTTCGTTTTATATTTAGAATTAAAAAAAAAGAAAGTAAAAACAAGAAGGGCAAGTTTGTATTTTTTTTATAGAATGTGCTTTTTTTGAATTTTTAACATATATCATTGATTTTTAATTATTTATGTGTTCTTTAGTTTTAAAAAGGGGATATGTAGATGAACGTTTTTTCTATACTAATCTTAAAAAGAACATCCCTTGCTCTATAATGAACATATCATATTCTACTAAAAAGGAATTTTATGTAAAATAGCATGTTCAAACTACGCAAATAACAATTAAGTGAATTGTGGTAAGAACACGAAGTAATTTATAACAGCAAATTATTAAAAATAGAACAAAATAATAATCTTGTTTTATTCTAATAATTAAATATAAAGATGAAAATTTATGATGTATAAGATGATTTTAAAAAACGTACTCCTAATGTTATCTCTGTCCTTTTTTATTAATAAAAATAATGCTCAGTCTAAGAAACCAAATATTGTACTTCTTTTTGCTGATGATATTAGCGCTAGAGAATTCCCTTTTTACAATTCTTCTACATGGAGTAAACCACCGCAAGGAGGCGATACATCTGATCTTAAATATAGGGCTCAAACCCCCGTTTTAAATAAATTAGCAGAAGAGGGAATGTATATAAAAACGGTTTGGGCTTCTACTATATGCGGACCCAGTAGAGCAATGATGATGACAGGGCGTTATGCACACAAACACAAATGGTGGCACAACAGCGATAAAGGAACTTATATTAACGAAAAAGGGAAGGAAAAAAAGAATGTACCGCTTTATGAAACCTCTCCACATACCATTTCTCATGTTGCAAAAGCTGGAGGTTACGCTACCTTTTGGGCAGGGAAAACTCAAATGGATGTTGAAGGTTTTGAATTTGACGAAGCTTGTTTTACACCCGGAAGTGGTATTGGTAGCGCAAATACATCAAATAAATACACAGATTTTAAAATAGTAAGTACCAAAGTACCTGGGAAAAAGAAACGTGTATTAATTAATGAAGATACAGGTGTAGAAGTAGAGTATTATCAACAATTTGGTTGGTATTGGAAACCTCAAGTAGAGTTGATGAATCATCCAAGTTCAAAAAAGAAATTAGAATGGTGGCCAAATACTAAGGAATCTAAAAAGGAATATGGTTTACATACCTATGGGCCAGATGTTGAGTTGGAGTTTATTTTCGATTTTATGACAAGAAAGAAAAAAGAAGACAAGCCTTTTTTCATTTATCACACGTCTCACTTAGGACATGATGGTTGGGATTTCTTTAGTAGTGATATCAACAAGGAAACAAGAAACAAATGGCCTGGAACTCCAAAAATTAAATGGGAAAATGGAAAATATGTAAGAACAGACCCAAAAATTACTGGAGATGCAGGAGTATATGACACCCATAACACGGTTACAGAAGGAGGTATTCATAACCATATTAATTATTTAGATTATCAGGTTTGGCAGTACATGAATAAATTTAAAGAGTTAGGAATAGAGAAGAATACCATCTTTATTTTTTGTGCAGATAATGGCACAAGTGGTTACGGAAAAGGAAGTATTAAACAACAAAGAGGAACCCATGTACCTTTTCTTATTTATGCTCCGTATTTAAAGATGACTAAAAAAGGAGAGCAAGATATTTTAGCAAATTTATCGGATGTTTTACCAACAATTGCAGATGTAGCAGGAGTTAAGATTCCTGATAGTTATGAGATAAATGGAAAAAGTTTAATTCCTTATTTAACAACAGATACAAATGAGTTTAGAGATTGGGTGTATTCTTACCATAAAGATAAACAGTTAATTAGAGGTAAAAGTGTATTGATAGACGGAACAGGAAAAACATATGATGTAACTAAAAACCCTGATGATTTAATTAGTTTTCCTGAGATAAATAACAGGAACAATATGACAAAAGGTTTTGTAAAGGAAAATACGATGTTAAACAATGTATTACCAAAATACAACTTGCACGATACGGAACATGATGCTCCAAAAGTTAAGGAAAAAGTAGAACCGCTAACCCTAAAAACAAACTAAAATTGAAAAACACAAAACTTAATTTTTACAACTATTTATTGCTTTTAATGTTTACAGTTGTTGTGTTTAGCTGTAAATCAAATAAAGAAATCGTTAATAAAACAGCTAATACAGAAGAATGGATTTCATTATTCAATGGAAAAGATTTAACGGGTTGGGATATGAAGTTTACAGGAGAAGAACTCAATAAAAACTACAAAAATACGGTTGTTGCAGAAGATAATATGATTCGAATTAAGTATGATGAATATAAAGAGTTCAACGATAATTTTGGACATATCTATTATAACAAACCTTTTTCATATTATAAATTAAGTTTCGATTATCGATTTACGGGAGAACAACTTAAAGGCGGAGCAACTTCTAATCATAGAAACAGCGGAATTATGTTACACTCTCAATCTGCAGCGAGTAATGAGTTTAATCAAAAATTTCCGGTGTCTGTAGAATTGCAACTTTTAGGTGGATTAGAAGATAAAAAAGCAAGACCAACGGCAAATGTTTGTACACCAGGTACGGTTGTAGTTATGGGGAATAAAGTGAATTATAAGCATTGTATACCTTCCAGTTCTAAAACCTATTATGGAGACCAATGGGTACATGCAGAAGCCATTGTTTTAGGTGGAGAATCTATGGTTTTTATTGTAGAAAATGACACGGTTTTAAAATTTGAAAAACCTCAGATTGGTAGTTTAGAGAAAAATAAATATTACCGAGGAGAAAATTGGAAAAACTGGGGCATCAATAAAAAAGCATGGAGCGCAAAAACTGGAGATGTTTTAAAGGAAGGTTATATCGCTTTGCAAGCGGAAAGTCATCCGGTAGATTTTAAAAATTTAAAGGTGTTAGATTTATGTGGATGCAAAGATCCAAAAGCTAAAAACTTTAAGTCCTATTATGTAAAAGACAAACCTAAATCTTGTATTTATTAAATCTGATGAAAAACTACATTTTATATTTTTTACTCGCTTTTAATTTATGTGGATTCGCACAAAATCCTATTGTGCCTGCTGGAGTTTATATTGCAGATCCAGAAGCGCATGTTTGGCAAGATGGTAAATTATATATTTATGGTTCTAGAGATGAAAGCAACGATTATTGGTGCTCTCACAGTCATCATGTTTTATCTACGGATAATTTAATAGATTGGAATTTAGATGAAAATGTTTTTTCATCCGAAGGGAAAAATGACCAAGTTTCTTATAATGATAAATTACTTTTTGCACCCGATTGTGTGTTTAAAGAGGGTAAATATTACTTGTATTACTGTTCTCCTAAAGGAACTACTAAAACCAAAGAAACAGGTGTAGCCATTAGTGATTTCCCCAACGGGCCATTTAAAAACGGAAAAAGAATTGAGGGTGTGAATGCTATAGATCCTGCAGTTTTTATAGATGATGATGGACAAGGGTATTTATATTGGGGACAAGGAAATCCTAAAGTTGCACAATTAAAATCGAATCTTTTAGAAATTGATAAATCTACAATTGTAAAACCGTTAGATAGTTTAGGAAATAAATATTTTCATGAAGGTTCATCCATCAGAAAAATTGGTGAGAAATATTATTTTGTTTTTGCTGATGAAAGCAGAAGGGGTAAACCAACCTGTTTGGGATATGCAATAAGTGATGCTCCAACAGGACCTTTTACATACAAAGGAGTCATTATTGATAATTATGGATCTGACCCAAGTGTCTGGAACAATCATGGATCTATAGAAAAGTTTAAGGGAGATTGGTATGTTTTCTATCACAGAGCTACACACAATTCTCGAAAATTTAGAAAAGCCTGTATAGAACCCATTAAGATTAATGCTGATGGTACAATTGATGAAGTAGAAATGACGAGTCAAGGTGCCAGTAAACCTTTAAAAGCAACAGGAATTATTGAAGCAGAATGGGCTTGTGGATTATCTGGAAATACACATATTACTGCAAATAAAGAATTAGATATTCCAATAGAGCAGTTATCAGCAATTAAAAATAATGATACAGCTGTTTATAAATATTTAGATTTTAATACTGATTTAAAGAAAATTAAAATCAAAACTTTCAACTCAAGTGGAGGTATTGTTGAGGTTAGAATTGACAAACCTAATGGGAAAATAATTGCGGAAGTAAATATTGATAAACAAGATGAAAATTCATTTTTTCAAATTGATGAAGCTCATATTACATCAACAAAAGGAATTCATGCTGTGTATTTTATTTTCAAAGGAAAACCGAATTCTATTTTATTCAATATAGATTGGTTTACATTTTATTAAATATAAATAGCATAAAAAATCATTTTAAAAGCAAATAAATAAGAGTAAAAAGCAATCGTAAAAAACATATAAATAAATGACTATAATTCGCCTCTTTTTTGAAAGAAAAGCGAATGACTTTTGGTGTGGTTTTATTTTGGTTTAATAATAGTCTTATCTCTTTATTTTAAAGGGTTTTTTGTGGTTTTTGCATTAAACCTTTTGGTGTGTTTTTAGTCTAAAAAATGATTGACATTGTAACTGCTGAAAATGACAATTAAATAAAATAAAAATCAGAGAAAACGAACTTTATCTGTTAAGATTATTTTACCAAAAAACATATTCATTAAAAAGAGATTATTAAAAAAAAGTATATGAAATTATTAAAATTATATTCAATATTAAGTTTAGGAATTCTAATTTTTCCTTTAAAAGCGAACGCTCAAAAAACGAAACCTAATTTAATTATAATTCATACGGATGAACATAATTTTAGAACTTTAGGTTGTTATAGAGATCTATTGAGCGAAGATCAGGCATTTGTTTGGGGTAAAGGAGTTGAAGTAAAAACACCAAATATAGATCGTATTGCAAATGAAGGCGCTATTTGTAATAATTTTTATGCTTCATCACCCGTTTGTACACCTTCTAGAGCATCGTTTGTGTCTGGTAATTATCCTATTAAAACAGGTTCTTACAGAAATGATATCCCTATGAAAGATGAGGTTGTCACTTTTGCAGAAGTGTTAAGTAAAGAAGGGTATGCGACTTCGTATCTAGGAAAATGGCATTTAGATGGAGATGCAAAACCCGGATTTGCTCCAAAAAGAAAATTTGGATTTAATGACAATACCTATATGTTTAATCGTGGTCATTGGAAAGGTTTAGATGATGTTAATGGGAAGCCTGCACTTTTTGGGAAATACAATCCAAAAACGCAAAAGCAAACCATAAGTCTTAAAAAAGTAACGAAAGAGAATTTTACTACGGATTATTTAACTACAAAAACATTAGAAATTTTAGAAAGAGACAAGAATAAACCTTTCTGTATTATGGTTTCCATTCCAGATCCTCATACGCCAAATACAGTGCGTGCTCCTTACGATACTATGTTTTCTAATCTACATTTCGAAAAACCGAAAACACTAAAAACACCATTAAATGAAATGCCTTCTTGGGCAGGTGCAAAAGGAAAAAGTTTGATAAATGAATTAGATCAAGCTAAAATGCAACGCTATTTTGGAATGGTAAAATGTATTGATGACAATGTGGGTAGAATCCTTGATTTTTTAGATAAAAACAATTTAACGGATAATACTATTGTTGTTTTTACTTCAGATCATGGAGATTTATTGGGAGAACATCACAAAAATGATAAATCGAATCCTTATGAAGCTTCTGCAAAAATTCCTTTTGTGTTGCGTTTTCCAAGTAAAGTAAAAGCCGGTAAAGTAATACGCAAAGCTTTTACTACTGCCGATTTTACGCCAACAATTTTAGGCTTAATGAATGCGCCTTCTATTAAAAATACAGACGGAGTGGATGCTTCAACAGATTTTAGTTCTTCTAAAAAAGAAGTTGTAGATGGTAGAATTACCTACATGACTGCTTCTAATCAAAATTGGATTGCTTCAGTTTCAAATAGATACAAATTAGTATTGTCTACAAAAGATAAACCTTGGTTAATCGATTTAGAAAAAAATCCGGATGAGGATATTAATTTCTATAAGAATCCAGATTATAAGTTGATTGCTAATGAAATGCAAACCGAATTATTAAAACAAGCAAAACAATATAATGACCCTGCTTTTTCTAAGAAAAAAGCAAGATTTATATCAAAATAGAAAGAGAAATTATTTTACAATATTAATAATAAATAACACAGAACATGAAAAACAAGATAGTTGTAGCTTGGTTGCTTTTAGTAACAGTTATTAAGTTTGGTTATGCACAACAGCAACCAAATGTACTTTGGGTATTAACAGATGATCAACGTTATGATTCTGTTGGCGCTTTTAATGAAATGCTTACGGGTAAACAAGAAAGCGAATTGGGCTATGTAGAGTCTCCTAACGTTGATCGCTTAGCTAAAATGGGAACTACTTTTATAAACACCTATTGTCAAGCTGCGGGTTGTGCACCTTCTCGTGCCTCCATGATTTCTGGTAGATATCCATTTAAATCTGGAGTTTATGAGTTTGAATATTTTAATAATAATGCAGCACATAGCAAACCTACTTTACCCGAACAAATGGAGGAATTAGGGTATCAAACGTTGCATATTGGTAAATTAGGAGTACGTCTTAAAACGATTAAAGACAACAAAGTAAGACCTGCTAAAATTTTCCAAACAGATATCGATTTTAAACAATTAAGAAGAGACGGTTTAACAGATTGGGGTAAAGATTGGTTTTATGAAATTGATGGTAAAAAACTAGATAAACCTTATAAAAGTTTAGAGTTTTTTGTAACTCCAGAAGGTAAGTTTGAGTACATCTCAGAAGCTTTTGAAAAGGACTTTCCACAGCATAAAGGAACTGGAGAAAGTACTATGAAAAAGTACGATTTACTAAGAGAATATAATAAAAAGAAAGGGCCAATGACGCCTTTTTCAGCAGGTATTTTATCAGGAGTTAGTCCTCAACCCGCAGGAAAAACTAGAGATGGTTATTATGCTTCTATTTTTGGAGATTTTTTAGACAATCAGAATAAGAAATTTGTAGTCGGTTCTAGAACATTTAAAGGAGTAAATACTTCTAAACCATTGTTTTGTCAGATAGGTTTCGATTTTCCTCACACACCAGTTTTACCACCTGCAGATTATAGAGCACGTTTTCAAAAACATGATTATAAAATTCCTGAATTTGATAAAAAAGAATTAGAAACCATGTCTGTTCAGATGAAAAAGCAGGTTAAAAGTAGTTATTCTGATGATTTTACAAAAAAGGAAAAGTTAGCAATGATTCAAGATTATTATGCTTTTTGCGCCTATGGCGATGCATTAATCGGACAAACAGCAGACGATTTTATAGCTTATAGTGAAAGTAAAAATCAGTCTTGGGTAATCGTTTATGTTTGCGGAGATCATGGTTGGAAATTAAATGACCATGGAGCCGTATCCAAATTTACTCCTTGGGAGATTGATACACACAATCCAATTATTGTAGTTTCTTCGGATAAAAAAGCATTTCCGGCAAACAAAGTAGTTAGAGATTATACTGAGTTTGTAGACATTGCACCAACAGTATTATCTGCCGCAGGAGCAAATTTAAATGATGATACTTTTAGTTATTTAGATGGTTTTGATATGAAAAAAGTTGCATCTAAAGAAGCTATTTCTAGAGATTATATTGTTGGAGAAAATCATGCGGTTACAGGACCAAGAGCATTTATTAGAACAAAAGAATACGTGTTTTCTATGCAATCTCGTCCTAGTAAAAAAAGAGGAGAAAATATGGAATGGGCAAGAACGGCTTCTTACAAAGATTTAGATCCTTGTTTATATGAAACGAAATCGGATCCTAATGAAGTTAAAAATTTAGCTTTTGATAAAAAATACCAAAAGATAGCTCAAAAAATGAAAGAGAAACTAATCAATGTGGTTTTAGGAGATGGAAGAGTAGAAGTTGCTTGGGGTAAAAAAGCAGATGGAACAAAAGTATTCCGATCAAATTTTGCACCTGGAGCTCATGATTATAAATTGAAACTGGAAAAATAATTCTTAAATAAAAAAAATGAAAAAATTCATCTTATTTTTGGGATTAACATCACTGTTTTACGCTTGTAAAACGGATACCATAACTTTAAAGGGGGTTGATAATATCATTACTTATAATGCACCTTTAACTTCAGATTTTTCTAAAATTAAAATAGAAACACCTCGAGATATACCTGGTATGTCTGCTGTTTCACCAAAAGGTGATAAGATTACCGTTAACAGCCAATATGTAACTTTAAACGATACACCTTGGATCCCTTCATATGGAGAATTTCATTATCAACGTTACCCAGCAGAATATTGGGAAGATGCACTTTTAAAAATGAAAGCACAAGGTTTTGATGGTGTGTCTGCCTATGTTTTGTGGATTATGCATGAAGAAATTGAAGGGGAATGGAATTTTAAAGGGAATAATGATTTAAGGCGTTTTATTAAATTATGTCAAAAACATGATTTAAAGTTTTTTGCAAGAATTGGACCTTGGGTAAATGGCGAATGCAGAAATGGAGGGCATCCAGATTGGCTCGTTAAAAGATTAGGAGCTCCTAAAAATCCATTTGGAAATAGTGGAAGAGGCGGGAAACTGCGTACCATGGATCCTGAGTATTTGGCTTCAGTTGATAAGTTATTCCAAAAATTAGCAGAACAAATGGAAGGCTTATATTGGAAAGACGGAGGACCTATTTATGCTATTCAATTAGATAATGAGTTTTCGCATCACGTTTCAAAAGGCAATCCAGCATTAATGGATTGGGAAAAAGAAACGGCTATTAAATACGGAATGGAAGTTCCGCTATATTCTATAACAGGATGGGCAGATGCTCCTTTTACGCAAGATAATACCATACCAATGTATGGCTCTTATGCAGATTATTTTTGGATTCCTGCTGATGCTAAACATGTTCCCGAGGCTTTTAGCTTTAGTATTTACAGAGCCTCAAATGATGTTGATACAGAATTAAATGATGGAGCAAAAGAATCGGAAGGCGTTCAGACATCTTACAATGCAAATCCTTATATGACTTGTGAAACAGGAATTGGAATGGACATGGCATATCATAGAAGAACAAATTTAACTTATTTAGACAACGGAGCGCTATCTTTAGTAGAACTTGGAAGTGGAGCAAATGGTATTGGATATTTTATGAATGTTGGTGGAAACAATCCGAAAGGAAAGTTAACATACATGAATCGTGATATTGAGCAAGGTGCAAATGATAATGGTGTTATTAGTCGCGATTTTCAAGCTGCAATTGGAGAGTTTGGACAAGTGCGTAAAAGCTTTCATGAATTTCCAGTTCAATTAAATTTCATGACAGATTTTGGGCAATACTTAGCGCCTTGTAAAACTTTTGTTCCTTCTGAATTGGATGAACTTAAAGGGTTTAAATTAGGACAAACAAGTAAGTTGCAAAGAGCAATTAGAACTGATGGTAACACAGGTTTTATTTTTGTAAATAACCACGTAAAATTAGATACAACGTATCAATTTAATAACATTCAATTTAAAATAAAGTTAAAGAATGAAACCTTAACTATTCCAGAAAAGGCTGTAACTATTCCGGTAGACTCTTATTTTTATTGGCCTTTTAATTTAAAACTTCAAGAAACAACAATTAAATATGCATCGGCGCAACCAATACTTTCACTAAAAGAAAGTAAAACATATGTTTTCTTTGAAAATGAAGGAATTAATGCTGAATTTTTATTAAATAATGCTTCTATTGAAACTGTAACGGCCAACAATGCAGCTGTTTCAAAATTAAAAGAAACCACTAAAATCAAAGTTTCTAAAGCTGGATTGGATTGTTATTTTGATGTAAAACAAAAAAATGGAGAAACAATTCGTTTTTTAGTATTGTCGCAAAAACAGGCAAAGCAATTGTATAAAAATGAAGATAAATTATACTTGTCAAATGCGGAAGTAATTACGTTTGATAATGTTAAAAATACGCTTCAGGTTATAAGTGAAAATACTAAAAATACGGTTTGGGTATATCCATCATATACTGTGGCAGATGTAAATGCATCTAAAGATGGTTTATTTGATAAGTTTGAAGTGAATTTTAATAAAGTTGACGTTCCTATTTCAATCAAAGAAACTCAAGATGGTAAAAACCTAAGTTTTAAAAACCGTTCAAACAATAGAAAAGTAAATAATAAAATTGCACGTCCGCTAGATTCTGTATGGCATAAAGGAACAGTTATTGAATTAGCTTTCCCTAAAGGAATACCTTCAAACTTAAACGATGTAAGAGTTGTTGTTGATTACGAAGCAAGTGCTTTACGTTTTTATAAAAATGATGAATTTATATACGATAATTACTTCAATGGAAACGTATGGGATTTCAGTACAAAGCACCTTTTATCAGATTATAAAAAGGATATAAAGTTAGAGTTGAAATTTTTACCACTTCAACCTAAAGATGAAATATACATTGATGGAGTTTACTGGCCAAATTTGAATAAAACGGAAAATGTATTAAAAATAAAAAGTATAAAAACAATTCCTTTATATAGTAAAAATTTAAAATTATAATCATGAATAAGTTAAAATATATTGCCTTAATTTTTGCAATTGCACTAGTTTCAAATAAATCACTTTTCGCACAAAAACAACAACCAAATGTACTTTGGGTATTAACAGATGATCAACGTTTAGATGCAATTTCAGCATTTAATAAAATACTAACGGGTAAAGAAGAAAGTGCATTAGGTTATGTAGAGTCTCCAAATGTAGATCGCCTATCAGATATGGGAACAACATTTATCAATACCTATTGTCAGGCTCAAGGTTGTGCGCCATCCAGAGCATCTATGCATACAGGTCGTTATCCTTTTCGTTCAGGAATTTATCAATTTGAATATTTTAATAATAATACAGATAATTCATATCCATTGTTGCCAGAAGAAATGGCAAAATTAGGATATCAAACCATGCATGCTGGTAAATTGGGTGTACGTTTAAGAACTATAAAAAATGAGAAAGCAGTTAGTTATTCTCTTTATCAAACGGATGTTGATTCTAAAATTGTAGAAAATGAAGGATTACCAGAATGGGGAAAACAAAGTATTGTAAAAGAAATAAATGGAGTAAAGCTGAAAAAGCCATTAAGGAATGTTACTTTTTTTAAAGATGCAGATGGAAATATGTATTATAAATCTGAACAGTTAGAAAAAGAGAATCCTCAGTTTTCTGGTATGGCAAAAAAGGCTTTTGATAAATTTGACCTTTTTTACAAATACAATAATGCAAAGGGAGATCCACAAAGTGTTTTTAACAAAGGTGTGTTGTCTGGTGTAAGTCCGCAACCAGCTGGTAAAACTCGTGATGGAAATTACACAACCGCATTTATTGATTTTCTGAAAAATGAAAATAAAAATTTTAATGTAGGAAAGACTACTTTTAATGGAGTTAATACTTCAAAACCTTTGTTTGCTCATATTGGTTACGATTTTCCACATACGCCAGTTTTACCTCCAGCAGATTATCGTGAGCGTTTTCAAAAGCATGCATATAAAATTCCTGAATTAACAAAAGAGGAATTCAAGAAAATGGCGAAAGCTTTTCAAAAGAGAGTGAAAAATAGTTATTCTGATGATTTTACAGATTTAGAAAAACAAAAAATGGTGCAAGATTATTATGCGTTTTGTGCCTATGGAGATGCTTTAATTGGAGATGCTGTTGATGAATTTATTCAGTATAGTAAAAAGAACAAACAACCTTATATGATTGTTTATGTTTGTGGAGACCATGGTTGGAAACTAAATGAACACGGTTCAATTGCTAAAAATACACCTTGGGAAATTGACAGTCATAATCCGATTATTGTGATTTCTTCTGATAAAAAGAAATTCCCAGCAGGAAAGGTAGTAACCGATTTTACTGAATTTGTTGATATTGCTCCAACTATTTTAAATGCAGCAGGAGCAAATATTCAAAATAAAGAATTTAGTTATTTAGACGGATTGGATTTAGAAAAAATTGCTTCTGGTTCAATTCAAGCTCGTGATTATGTAATTGGCGAAAGTCACCACGCTATTGGCCCAAGAGCTTATATTAGAACCAAAGATTATATGTTTTCTGTAAAAACGAGACCAAATTCAAAAAGGGGCGAAAATATGGATTGGGCTATGAATGCAACTTATAAAGAGTTGGACCCAGCTTTATATAACACAAAAAACGATCCTAACGAGATTAATAATCTTGCTTTTGATTCAGATTACCAAAAAGTTGCAGAGCAATTAAAAAAGAAATTATTAGATATTGTAATTGGTGATGGTAGAGCAGAAGTAAATTGGGGAGGAGATAATTTCGGAAAAAACACCAAAGCGATTGGAACAAAAGTTTACAGAAGTAATTTTGCACCGGGTGCTCATGATTATAAACTAAAATTGGAATAGACTTTGCTTTAAAAGTAAGTGAATAGGAACATATTATTTAATAATCATTAGTGATAAAGATCAATAAGAATTACATGAAAACATCGAAAAAAATACTTTTAGGAAGCTTATTAATGATGCTGTCGTTTTCAATGGAAGCTCAGAAAAAACCAAATATCATTTTGTTATATGCAGATGATATTAGCGCAAGAGAATTGCCTATTTACGGTTCAGATACTTGGAGCTTACCCAAAGGAGGAAAACTTAAAGGTGGCGATACACAAGATGTAAAATACAGAGCAAAAACGCCCAATCTTAATCGATTGGCACAAGAAGGTGTGTTCGTAAAAACAACTTGGGCAGCAACAGTTTGTAGTCCTAGTAGAGCAATGATGATGACGGGTAGATATGCACATTTACATAAATGGTGGCACAATAGTGATAAAGGAAAAGCACCAAATGGTAAAGGTTCTTGGAATTTGTATGATAGTTCTCCGCATTCAATTGCAAATGTTGCTAAGGCAGGTGGTTATGCTACCTATTGGGCAGGAAAAACACAAATGAGTATTGCTGGTTTTCAGTTTGATGAAGGTTGTTTCACTCCTGGAGAAGGTTCTTATAATAAAGAAATTCATACTACAGATTTTAGATTAGAAACAAGAAAAGAAACTGGGAAGAAAAAAATATTTAATGCAGATACAGGAAAACAATTAACTCAAAAAAGTTATGTGCAATCTGGTTGGTATTGGAAACCTCATGTGCAATTAATGAATCATCCAGATTCTAAAGAACATCTTGAATGGTGGCCAAATGATAAAGCTTCTGAAAAAGAATTTGGTTTAAATACGTTTGGACCTGATGTAGAATTAGAGTTTATTTTTGATTTTATGGAGAGAAAGAAAAAGGAAGATGAACCTTTCTTTGTATACCATACAAGTCATTTAGGACATGATGCTTTCGATTTTTTACATCCAGATTCTGGAAATAAATGGCCAGGGACTCCAAAAATTAGTTGGGATGGAAAAAAATATACAAGAACAGCACCCAATGTAACAGGTGATAATGGTGTGTATGATACCCATGGAACTATTACGGAAGACGGAATTCACAACCATGTAAACTATTTAGATTATCAAGTTTGGTTGTATATGAACAAACTAAAGGAAATGGGAATTGAAGACAATACAATTTTTATTTTCTGTGCAGATAATGGAACAAGTGGATACGGAAAATCGAGTCCAGTTTCGCAGAGAGGAACGCACGTGCCATTAATTATTTATGCTCCAGGTTTACATATGACTAAAAAAGGAGCGCAAGATGTTTTGGTAAATATTTCTGATATGTTACCCACTATCGCTGAAATTGCAGGAGTAAAAATTCCAGATAGCTACGAGATAAATGGAGAAAGTTTAATTCCGTTTTTAACTACAAATAAGAAAAAACATAGAGAATGGATTTATGCATATCATAAAGAGACTCAAATTGTTCGTGGAGATTTGGTGATGAAAGATGGTAATAATGTTTGGTATGATGTAAGTGCAAATCCAACTGATTTAATAAGTTTTCCAAAGATTAAAGATTGGAGTACTGTTTCTGAAGCACACAGAAAAGAAAGAGATGAATTGTTAGGGATAATTCCTCAATTTAATTTACATGAAACAGCACATGATGCTCCGAAAGGAGGTTATGGAAAAGTAGCACCATTAGAAAAAAAATAATATTGATTATGAAAATAAATTATAAAGTATTCGTACTGTTATCAGCAGTGCTATTGACGAGTAAATTAGTGATAGCTCAAAAACAACAACAACCAAATGTACTTTGGGTGTTAACGGATGATCATCGTTATGATGCTATTAGTTCGTTTAATAAAATACTAACGGGAAAAGAAGAAAGTGAATTAGGGTATGTAGAATCTCCAAATATTGATCGTTTAGGTACCATGGGAACTACGTTTATAAATACCTATTGTCAAGCTTCTGGTTGTGCACCTTCTAGAGCATCTATGCATTATGGTCGTTACCCTTTTCGTTCGGGAGTGTATGAATTTGAGTATCATAATAACAATACAGAAAACTCTTATCCGCATTTACCAGAACAAATGGAAAAAATGGGATATCAAACAGTGCATGTTGGTAAACTAGGTGTTAGATTAAGAACCATTAAAAATGGTAAAGCGGTTGCTCCAGAAATGTATCAAACGGATATCAGTTCAATATTGCTTTCTTATGAAGGAATGGCTGAATGGGGGAAAATGGGTTTGCTGAAAGAAATTGATGGACAAAAATTGGTAAAGCCTTTTAAAAACATAAAATACTTAAAAACTGAAGATGGAAAATATCATTATTTCAGTAAAGAACTGGAAGAACAAAACCCACAGTTTGCTGGAATGGCAAAAGCAATCTATGATAAATTAGATTTGTTGCGTAAGCATACACCTAAAAAACCTGAAACGGAATTTAGCCAAGGTATTTTAGGAGGGGTAAGTCCAAGACCTGCAGGTGAAACACGTGATGGCTTTTATAATTCTTCTTTCAAAGAGTTTTTGTCAAGTGAAAATAAAGAATTTAAGTTGGGAACATTAACGTTTAATGGTATTGATACTTCTAAACCATTATTTTGCCATATTGGTTATGATTTTCCTCATACACCGGTTTTGCCTCCAAAAGAATATAGAGAGCGTTTTCAAAAACATACCTATAAATTACCAAAATTAACCAAGGAAGAGTGGGCTAAAATGCCAAAACAGCTTAAAAAGCAAGTAAATAATGCGTATTCTAATGAGTTTACAGATGATCAGAAGCAACAAATGATTCAAGATTACTATGCCTTTTGTGCTTATGGTGATGATTTGGTGGGTGAATCTGTAGATGCTTTTATTAAATATAGTGAAAACAAAAAACAACCTTGGTTGGTGGTGTATGTAAATGGAGATCATGGTTGGAAATTGAATGAACACGGTGCATATTCTAAATTTACACCTTGGGAAATAGATGCTCACAACCCAATTATTGTGGTTTCTTCTGATAAAAAAGCCTTTCCAGCAGGAAAAGTGGTAACGGATTATACGGAGTTTGTAGACATTGCGCCAACAATTATTGCTGCTGGTGGTGCTAATATTGATACCAAAGAGTTTAAGTATTTAGACGGAATGAACTTGGCAGATGTAGCTTCTGGTAAGGCTATTCATAGAGATTATGTGGTGGGCGAAAGTCATGCTGTTACAGGTCCAAGAGCTTATATAAGAACTAAAGAATATGCCTTTTCTATGCAAACTAGACCGAGTAAAAAACGTGGAGTTGATATGAATTGGGCAGTAAACGCGGAGTATAAAGATTTAGATCCTGCGTTGTTTGATATGACAAATGATCCTCAAGAAACAAACAATTTAGCTTTTGATAAAAAGTATCAAAAAATAGCGAAGCAATTAAAAGATAAACTTACAAATATTGTGCTTGGAGACAATAGAGCAGAGGTAAATTGGGGTAAAGGAATGAAAGCTACGGGAACAAAAGTTTATAAAAACAATTTTGCTCCTGGCGCTCATGATTATAAATTAAAGTTAGAAAAATAAATAGATTCCATATTGGTTTCTGAATTGAATTGTTTCATCAATAATCAAATTTAAATGAATAAAATAAAATTATTAATTATCGTTTTTGTGTTTAGTATTACTGCAAATGCACAAATGTCTAAGAGCAATAAAAAGTTCTTTAAAAAGATAAAGAATGAAAGAGTGGTTTCTGATCAATCTGTTGAATGGAAAAATTTTGGCCCAGGAATGTCCGGTTATAATGAAGAGTTTTGGTGTCATCCAACGGATACAAACGTAATGTTTATGGGGCCAGATATGCATGTAAGTTACGGAACTTGGGATGGCGGAATATCTTGGCAAACCATTAAAGATTCTGATGGAGACGGTACAGATATGGAACGTGTGCATGATATTGCTTTTTCTGCTCAAAACCCAGATTTTGGTGTGGCAATAGAACGTGCTGGAGATGTTTATACCTCAAATGACAGAGGTAGAACTTGGCAAGTTGTATATAGTATTCCAAGAGAAAAAGGGAAACACACTAGCAATGCACATACTAAAATTGCCATCAATCCTAAAAATGATAAAGAATGGATGATTGGAGCTGGAGATTTTTGGAATGTAAAAAACAATCACAGAAGCTTAAAAAATATTCATGGTAAACTTGATAAAAGAGCAAGTTATGGGTATGTGTTAAAAACAACCAATGGCGGAAAATCGTTTTCAAAAATTGCAACAGATATTTCTGAAGATTTGGACGTTGGGAGAATTATTTATCATCCTAAAAATCCATCAACTGTTTTTATAGCGACTAATTATGGTGTTTTTGTAAGTTATAATGGTGGAGATAAATGGGAAGCAGCTAACAAAGGATTGCCTAACAATTTACCACGTGATTTAACATCATACTATAATCCTAAAACAGGAGATTTTGTTTTGTATTTAGTAGAACAAACTATTTATGAGAAAGCAGGAAAAACTACTACCGCTAAAGGAGGTGTTTATAAAAGTACCAATAACGGAAAATCTTGGACAAATATTACGGGTAATTTAGCGATTGATTTAACTAAAATTAGTTTTTCTTCGGAAGCAGATCGTTACTACAATACTATTGGAAATTGGTTTGGAATCAATAAAAAAGAGATAAGAAAAACGCTTAAAGATTTACCTACAGAAACATTACCAGTATTCAACCATTTGGTTGTAAACCCGATAAACGAGAATGAGTTATATGTAAATTTCAATAAAAAACACGATAAAACGTTTGGTGCAGGAGATTTATGGAAAACGGAAGATGGAGGGTTAACATGGTTTGCTTGTGCTCGTGATGGTCTGTATTGGAAAAGCGGAAAAGACAAAGCATATTGGACAAGTAGAAACAATCCGATGGGAGCAAATGTTGAGTTTGCACATTTACAAACCAATATAGATAATTCGCCTGCTCGTTCTGGAAATAGAATGTTGGCAATTAATCCTAAAGGAGAAGTATTTATTGGGATAGATCAGCAAACTTTAAAATCTTCTGATCATGGTAATTCTTGGCAACAAGTAGATGATTTTGAAACATCACCAGGAAGTAAAAAATGGATTGGTCGTGGGACCAGTGATTTACCTGGACGTTTTATGCTTCATGAAACAGGAATTAAAGGAAGACGATTATTAGCAAGTGGAGAACATGGTTTATGGCAAACGACAGATTTAGATGGTTGGCCAGATAAACAAGCGGTGGCTGTAGAACAAATTGATGGTCAGGTTCACGATCATCATGGAAATCATGGGCAACATTCAACATCAACAATGGCAGTTCATCCTAACGATCCAAATACTATTTATTCTTTGGCTTGGAGACAAGAACATAGAGGAAAGTTGCGTAGAACGAAAGATGGAGGAAAAACTTGGGAAGATATTTCTACAATTTTTGAAGGAAATAATCCATCGTATAGAGGTTTGGTTACACAATATTCGTTAACCATAGACCCTAAAAATCCTAATAATATGTATTTCTGTACAGTGCGTAAACCAATTTCTGAGGTTGGTGATGGATCTGCAAAATTAACCAAAGGAGGATTTGGTTTTTATCGCTCTTTTGATGCTGGTTATACTTGGGAATTAAGTAACAAAGGTTTTGGCGAAGGAGCAAGTGTGCGTAGAATAAAATTAGATCCTAAAAATCCGAACACTATTTATGCAGCATTAAACGACAATAAAGGTGGTTTGTATAAATCGACAAATAAAGGAAGTTCTTGGGAGAAGATGGATATTCCATCAGAAATAAAGGCAGTTAATAATGTATTTATTGATAGAAATAGCCATAATATATACATTGCTACAGGAAGACGTACCGGAACTTATGAAGAAGGAGGTGTTTGGAAAAGTACAAACAACGGAAAGTCTTGGGAACAAATTTTTATGGCTCCGTTTGTGTGGCAAGTAGAAACGTCTCCTTTAGATGAAAATATTATAGTAATAAGTGTAGCTGGTCAAGCAGGAAAAGCGAGAGATCAATTTAAAAACCCAGGAATTTATGTGTCTCAAAATGGAGCAAAAACTTGGACAAAAATTAACAAAGGCTTAGGGCAACCAAACAAAATGGTTGACGTAAAACCAGATCCATATAATAAAAATGTATTGTGGAGTGCTGCTTGGGGATCAGGTTGGTTTGTTACCTATTTAAATGGTGCAACAGATGGTTGGTTAAAAGAATAATAAAATACATTATGAGAAAACTATATTTAATATTGGTGCTTTTGGTATGTAGTACGCTTGTGATTCAGGGGCAAGATGTAGAGCGATCTGCTCCGGATGATTGGAAGGGAATTGTCTTTGGAGGAAGATTGATGGATCGTTTTTTGCCAATGCCAGAAACAGGTGAAAAAACTGCAAATACTTGGGGCGCTAAAAATGTTAAACCTAGATATATTGATAATGGTTTAGAAGATAATGAATGGTCTTATTGGGGAGGAAATATTCAAATAGATGACAATGGTACATATCATTTGTTTGTCTGTAGATGGAGAGAAGACGATCCAAAAGGTCATAATGCGTGGCCAAGGTCTGAGGTGGTACATGCTATTTCAGAGAATTCAATTGGACCGTATAAAGTAAGTCAGATTATTGGTCCAGGACACAATCCGGAGATTCAAAAATTAAAAAGTGGAGGTTATTTTTTATATGCATTTAAGTTTTCCAATGCTTATTCTTACTATTCTGAAACATTAGATGGTCCTTGGGAAAAAATTGAATTTACGTATGATACGCGTCAGCGTGAATTAGAAGATCATTTTTCAAACAACACCTTTGCAAAACGTGAAGATGGTTCTATGTTGATGGTTGGTCGTGGTGGCGGTATTTGGTTAAGTGAAACTGGTTTGCCTCCCTATAAAAAAATTACGGAAGGCACTGTTTATCCTCCGTACGATGGTAGATATGAAGATCCTGTAGTTTGGAGAACGGACATTCAATACCATTTAGTCGTTAATGATTGGTTAGGAAGACTCGCTTATTATATGCGTTCTAAAAATGGAGTTGACTGGAAATTGGACAAAGGAGAAGCGTATTTACCAGGAATTGCAAAACATAAAGATGGAACAATAGAAGATTGGTATAAGTTTGAGCGGATTAAAGTGTTACAAGATGCATACGGACGCGCGTTTCAAGCAAATTTTGCGGTTTTAGATACTATCAAAAAACAAGATAAAGGTAGCGATAATCATAGTTCTAAAAATATTAGCATTCCTATGACAGTGGGGAAGAGGATAGCGCTAGTTAATACTGAGAAAATCGATAAAAATACTTCAGAAATTAAAGTATTGATAAAGGCAGAACCCGGCTTTAATCCGCATAAAGACATTGATTTAAAATCGTTGCGTTTTGGGGCATCCGAAGAAGTAGATTTTGGTAGAGGAAGTAAGTTCTTGAGAAAAGAAAAAGTAGGTAAAGACTTGTTCTTATATTTTGAAGGAAAAAATAATGGATTAACAGACGATAATTTTGTTGCAAAATTACTAGGGAGCACTAAAAAGAAATCCCTTTTATTTGGATTTGCAAGATTGCCTTGGGTAACCTATGTAACACCCATTTTATCTAGTAAATTTCCAGAGTTTTCTTTGAATGCAAAAAGTTTGAAAGCAGAGATTGAGGTAGAGAATTTTGGACAAGTAAAGTCAGATGTTTCAGAAATCACTATAGAGTATTTAGAGAATGACACTTGGCATGTTTTCAAAAAAGAAAAAATTCCTGCTTTAAAACCGTATAAAAAAACAACATTGACGCTATGGGGAAAGAAAATGATAGAAAGAAATAAGGCTATAGAAGTTAGAGTAACTATTAAAGGAAGCAATCAAAAAACAACCGTATTACAAGGATTAGTTGTCGTTAGATAATTTAGAGCAATCCTTAAAAAAAAACATAAACAAAACACATAATTATACATTTAAATATGAAAAAAGCCCTCTTACTAATTGTTGCTTTTTTATTGAGTTTCCCTTCTGTGGCGCAGCTAGATAAAAAGTATTTCAAAGATTTACAGAAAAAAGAAATGCCATCAACAGATTTGGTAGCATGGCGACAAGTAGGACCAGGTATGTCTGGTTATTGCGAAGAGTTTTGGTGTCATCCTACAGATAAAAATGTAATGATGATGTCTCCAGATATGTACAATACCTATGGTTCTTGGGATGCTGGTAAAAGTTGGAAAACTATTAAAAATGCAGACGGAATTGGTAAAGATTTAGCAAGAATGCGAAATTTTGCATTTTCTTATCAAGATGCAGCTTTTGGTTTGGCTATTTCTAGCGGTGGAAAACTATATAAAACCGAAGATACTGGTAGAAGTTGGACAGAAATAGCTTCTTTTAAAGGACGTCATTCTGTAGTTGTGGTAGATCCATCAAACGATAGAAATTGGTACATCGGTCCTGGAGATTTTTGGAATGTAAAAAAGAATTGGCGCCATATAAATGGACAAGTTGGTAAAACTAGTAAAAACGCAATTTATAGAAGTAGAGACAAAGGAAAAACGTGGGAAAATTTTAAAGTTGGAGAAACTGATAAAATAAATGTGGGTAGAATTATTGTAAACCCGAATAACTCAAAAATTATTTTGGCTGCTACAAATGAAGGGATGTTTAGAAGTGAAGATCAAGGAGAAACTTGGAAATTAAGTGGTACAGGTTTACCAGTAAATCGCCCTAGAGATCTCGATTTTTATTTTGATAAAAAAACAAAAGAGTTTGTAGTTTATTTGGTAGATCAAACAGCATTTGTACCTAACGGAAAAACAGTTTCTTCTAAAGGAGGTGTTTATAAAAGTACAGACAGCGGAAAGACTTGGCAAAATATTACTGGAAATTTAAAGGTAGATATGAGTCAGATTTCAAGTAAAACTTTACAAGGTAAATATTATAATTCTATAGCATTTTGGTTTCAGAAAAGTTCAAAAGAAATGAAAACTATGTATCCAAAATTACCAACGGACGTTTTAGATATTTGGCATAGAATACAGGTAAATCCTAAAAATAAAAACGAGATTTATTTATCACATAATAGCAAACACGACAAAGCTTTTTTACCAGGAGGTGCATGGAAATCGATCGATGGAGGAAAAACATGGAAAGCGGTTGCTAGAGAAGGTAAATATTGGATAGACGGAAAAGACAAAGCCTATTGGGAATCTCGAAATAATTTGGTAAATATGAATACCACTTTTGCTCATATGCAACCAGAAATGGACAGAAGAGAAGAGTCTTGGGGAAATCGTTTTTTAGAGTTAGATGCGGAGGGAACACCTTTTATATGTTTGGACCAACAAGTATTATCATCCGACAACGGAGGAGAAACTTGGCAACAAATAGATGATTACGAAACAGCACCAGGAAGTAAACATTGGGTTGGACGTGGCGGAAGTAATTTACCTGGTAGAACAATATTGTTAGAAACAGGGAAAAAGGACCGATATTTATTGTGTAGCGGAGAGCATGGGTTGTGGCAAACAACGTCTTTAGACAATCATCCAGATAAAATGGATGTTGCTGTAGAGCAAATAGATGGACAAATGCATCATGATGGTTCGCATTCTGCGGGTACAGTTGCTGTGCATCCAAAAGATCCAAATGTTATTTATTTTATGTCTTACAGACAGAATAATAGAGGAATGGTTCGTAAATCTATTGATGGAGGTAAAACATGGGAAAACATAGCACATATTTTTGATGCTGATGATCCAAGCCATATGAGATTGGTTTTTGTAAATTCATTAACCATCGATCCTGTAAATCCCGATAATATGTATTTCTGTGCAACGCGTAAGCCAATTTCGCAAGTTCATGGGCCATATGCGAAAACTTTAACAAAAGGAGATTATGGTTTTTACCGTTCTTTTGATGGAGGTTATACATGGGAATTAAGCACTAAAGGTTTGCATAAAACAGCAAGTTTTAGACGTGTGGTTTTAGATCCAGAAAATTCAGAGACATTATTTTCTGCCGTAAATGATGAAAATGGTGGTTTGTATAAATCGACGAACAAAGGAGGAGATTGGAAAAAGGTAACTATACCGGAAAAAATACAATTTGTAAATAATATTTTTATTGATAGAAATACAAAACACATGTTTATCTCTTGTGGAAATGAAGCAGCAACAGATGCAGGAAGTGGAGTTTGGAGAAGTAAGGATAAAGGAAAATCTTGGGAGAAAATATTTGATATGCCTTATGTTTGGCAATGTGAAACTTCGCCCGTAAATCCTGATATAATTACTGTTTCGGTACCATTACCTCCAAGAACAAAAGATAAGAAAGCGATGTTAAATCCAGGTGCTTATGTTTCGTTTGATGCTGGTAAAACATGGAGTAAAATAAATAATGGCTTAGGTCAACAAGATCGTATTGTAGATATAAAACCAGATCCATATAGAGAAGATGTTTTTTGGTGTTCGCAAAAAGGTAGCGGTTGGGCAATTGGTTATTTAAAAGGAACTAAAAAAGGTTGGTCTAAAAATTAAAGGTCTATATATGAAAACATTTTTTAAAATAGTTTTAGTTTTATTTCTGGGAGTTAATTCACTTCAGGCTAAAACAATTAAAGTTTCTTCTCAAAAAGGAACTTCTGTTGAAAAATTGAGAGAAGCTTATAAAAAAGCAAAAAAAGGAGATACTGTTTTAATAGATGTTGATGTGTTATTTAATCAGAAAGAGGCTCATTTTTTAATTGATAAAGAAGGAGTTACTTTTAAAGGTGCAAAAAGAGCAGATGGTAAAAAGTTTGAGGTTAGAAAAGTACATCAAAAATTGAACTTATTTTTATTGAAAGTAGGTTTTACAACTTTTGAAAATATCTCATTCAAAAATGCTACTAATTTGTTGCGAATTGAAGCAAAAGATAAAACGTTGTCTAATATTACTATTAAAGATTGTAACTTTTCTAATGGTAGATATACAGGGATAGATTTTAGAGGTGATTTTACAAATATTCTTGTTGAAAATACTTTTTTTGATGATTGTAAATTTAGTTTACAAACAATGGATTCTGAGGTTTTAAAGAATTTTTTAGTCACAAAATGTACTTTTAAAAGAGGAGATCATCAAATTAGTATAGACAATGCGTTTGCTAAAACGGATGCTATAGATCATGCTAACATTGTAATTGATGATTGTGTTTTTTATGTTGCCGCAAGGTTTAATATCGCTTTAGCAAATACTAGAAATGTAATTATTCAGAATAATTCTAGAATGGATGGTGGTTTGCAAGGGTATTCGCAAGCAATTCATATTGAACACGATACAAGAGATGTTTTAATTAAGAATAATACTATGAAAAATGATGTTGGTAACGCCATAATCATATTTTCCACAGGATATACTGGGCACGGAAATGGTCGTAAAATTCCGGATGAAGAAAAAATTGACTTCGGTTCTAGCAACATCACTTTAGATGGAAACACGATTACTTCAAGCAAAAAAAATGCAATAGCGATTGGTTATGGTAGAGGTTTTTTAAAAATAAAAGGAAACAATCATATCAATTCAGAAGAAAAAATAATAGGAGGTTATCAAACAAAAAACACGATGACTTTTGATATAGAACCTGATGTTATTATGAATGACATAAAATTTAAAGATATTCCAAAGGATAAATTAAAGGATTTTATTTTTATCAAAAATTAAACAAATCTCAAATAAATAAGAGCCATGAGCATTTTTAAGAGCAACACTTTTCTTTTACTATTAGTCCTAATAAGCGCCTTTCAAATTCAAGCACAAACCGAAAAGCAAAAAGAAATTAAGCAATTATTAGAAAAAAATGCTGATTGGCAAATAGAGCATTTTGAAGATACTTATAGTAGAAAGAAAAAGCATCATCCAAATCATTGGACAAATGGAGCGTTATATTCTGGAATGGTAAAATGGGCAGCATTATCCGATAATGATAAATATTATGATTGGTTAAAAAATGATATCGGAAATCAACAAAAATGGTCATATCAACATGCTCATGGTTATCACGCAGATCCTCATGCAGTAGGACAGTTATATGTCGATTTATACAAAAAGTATAAAGAAGATAAAATGTTAGCTCCTACAATTGAGTTGTTAGATTTTATTATTGATAACCCATCAGCTTCATCACTAAAATGGAAATCACCAAACCATCAAAACCGTTGGAATTGGTGCGACGCTTTATTTATGTCTCCACCTTTGTGGGCAAAAACATATAAGGTAACTGGAAATAAAAAGTACTTAGATTTTATGGTTTCTGAATTTAAAGCGACTACTAATTTTTTATTTGATAAAGACGAGCGTTTATATTATAGAGATGAACGATTTATCACAAAAAGAGATCATGATCAAAAAATATTTTGGGCACGTGGTAACGGTTGGGTATTTGCTGGTTTGGTAAATATTATGAATGAACTAAATCCTAAAAGTAAAGAGTACAAATATTTCTTAAAAATTTACAAATCAATGGCTAAGAAATTGGTGGAAATTCAAACAGAAAAAGGACATTGGGCTATGAGTTTATTAGGTGATGAATTTTACCCAACGCCAGAAACAAGTGGTTCCTCTTTCTTTGTTTATGGTTTGGCTTGGGGCGTTAATAATAAAATACTTCATAAATCAAAATATAAAAAAGCAGCCATAAAAGGTTGGAATGCGATGGCTGGTTACGTGCATGAAAACGGTATGTTGGGCTATGTTCAGCCAATTGGAGCGGCACCAGGAGTTGCTTCTAAAAATGTTACAGAAGTGTATGGAACTGGGGCTTTTTTAAGTGCGGGTACAGAAATGTATAAAATATATCATAAATAGTTTAAACCCTCTTTACATTAAAAAAGGATTTAGAAATTAATTCATAAAGATTCATAAAATGAAAAATTACCATAAGTTTTTAAAGAGTATGTTGGTTGCTTTTTTAGTAGTAGGAAGTTTAACTGCTCAAAACAAGAAGTATTTTAAAACCTTACAAACTAAAAAAGTTACAAGTGATCCGAGTTTAAAATGGACGGTAATTGGACCAGGAACTTCAGGTTATAGCGAAGATTTAAATATCCATCCGTATGATAGTGATGTGATGTTTTTAAGTTACGATATGGGAAATGGTTATGGAACCTGGAATAAAGGAGATTCTTGGACAACCTTGAATGATTATGACGGTTTAGGAAGTAAAATAAAACCGTTTAGAACAGCCTTTTCAGCAACCAACTATGATTTTGGAATTATGAAAGGAAATCAAGGAACTCTTTTTACCACTAACAATAGAGGTAGAACTTGGGAGGAAATTGAAAATTTTCCGAGTACTAAAAAATTCAATGCAGTAGCTATAGATCCTAAGGATGATAATATTTGGTATGTAGGCGCAGGTCAACACTGGAAAATAAAAGGAGTTCATAGAAGTTTAAAAGAACCACATGGTTCCAAATATAGAAATACCGAATACGGTTTTATCTACAAAACCACAGATGCTGGTAAAACTTGGATAAAAATAATGAACACTATTTCGAAAGATTTAGATGTGTTAAGAATTATTGTTGACCCTAGAAATTCTGATCAATTATATGTTTTAACCAATTTTGGATTTTACACATCAAAAGATCAAGGGAATTCTTGGGTAGAAAAGAAAAACGGTTTGCCGTATAATGATGCTAGAGATATCCAAAGTTATTATGATAAAAAATCAGGAAAGTTTAACTTATACTTGTTATTACAAACACATTATGAACCAAATGGGAAATCAGTAAAATCTGATGGAGGTGTTTATAAAAGCGAAAATAATGGAGATACTTGGAAATCAATCACCGGTAATTTACCCTTTGATATGAGTCAGATTGCTGATTATTCTTCAAGAAATTATTATCTAAAAACAATTGCGTATTGGTTTGGTATTTCAATAAAAGAAGCGAAGAAAAAATATTCAGAATACCCAACTTCAATATTACCTGTTTACAACAGATTGGTGGTAAATCCTCTAAATCCGGATGAAGTTTATATTTCTAGCAACATAAAACACGATATGAGTTTTCCGCCTGCGGAAGTTATGAAAACAGAAGATGGAGGTAAAACTTGGTTTGCTTGTGCTAGGGCTGGAGATTATTGGAAAAAAGGAGTTGATAAAGCCTATTGGGATTCTAGAAACAATCCGTCAGGAGGAAATATGACTTTTTCTCATTTAGAAGCGGCAGCAAATACGTATGGAAATTCGAAAGGCTATAGAGATTTACAAATAAATAATAAAGGGGAAGTTTTTACAGTGTACGATCAACAATTATTTATCAGCACAGATCACGGAAAAACTTGGCAACAAAGAGATGATATTGAAACATCAAAAGGAAGTGGAAATTGGGTAGGTCGTGGAAATAGTAATTTACCAGGTTTTGGTTTAAATGTAAATACGGGATTGAAAGGGCAGTACTTATTCGCTTCAGAAGAACACGGAATATGGAAATCAACAACAGACGGAGATAAGGCATATAAAGGAGCTGTGGCTTTAGAGCAAATTGAAGGTCAAACGCAAGAATTAACGGCAAAAGATCATAGAGCAACCAGTGCACCCGAAATTTCTATTGACCCTAACAATGCTAATATTTATTATATTTTACCAAACAGACAGCATTTTGCAGGCGAGTTACGTAAATCTACAGATGCTGGTAAAACTTGGTTTACAGTTTCGGAAAAACCAATGGTAAAATTTAATGCTAATGGAGTCTTGTTTTCATTCAGTCATATTATTGATAAAAAGGATTCAAATAGAATGTTGTTTACCATTCCAACGCACACACAAAGAGGGTGGCATACCAGTAAATGGATGGTAAATGGCTATTTAAGAATGACCGATTTTAAAGACTTTGGAGTTCATTTAAGTAATGATGGAGGTAAAACGTGGGAAACAAGTAATACCGGTTTACCTAATAGACCAAACGTTATGCAGATGACGTACGATAATAACTATAAAGATATCTATGCGGCTTTGGGTAGAAGTTTCGAAAAATCTGTTGGAGGTTTGTATAAAAGTAAAAACGATGGTATGTCTTGGGATAAAGTAAAAATACCCAACGAAATAAAAAGTGTCAATTTTGTAGAAGTTGATAAAAAAGGAACTCTTTATTTAGCTTGCGGAGAAGGTGCTGCAAACATAAAAGAAGGAGGAGTTTACAGAAGTACTAACAAAGGAAAATCTTGGGATAAAATTTTTGAAATGCCACATATTAAAATGGTAAAAGTTTCTCCGTTAGATGCGAATACAATTGCAGTAGTTGTGGCTCCCGGTAAAAAGGTAAAAGAAATAAATAGTGGTATTTATATTTCTGAGGATGCCGGAAAAACTTGGACAAAATACAATTATGGTTTAGGTCAGGTTGATAAAATGACAGGTTTTGAATTTGATCCTTATGATGAAAATGTATTTTGGAGTTCTTGCCACGGAAGCGGTTTTGCAAAAGGAGTATTGACTGAATAAAAGAAGGTCGGGCTTGTCCATTTTATTTTTAATTAACAAAGTGTATTATGAAAAAAATAACATTTCTAATTATTTTTATTTTATTATCGAATCTTCAACAAGGTTGGGCCGAAACCAAAATTGTGAATTGGGATGCTGGTATTACAGATTATAGCACACAATTACAAAGTTTGATTAATTCATCAGATTTGGGAGATATTATTAAGTTTGAATCTGGGAAGATTTATCCTTTTAAAAAACTTATCAATGTAAACCAAGGTATTGTTTTTACTTCTACGGATGTTGAGAAAGCGATTCTAAGAATGATGGAATCAAGTACAGACTTTTTTAAGTTAGTAAATGCATTACCAAATAATAATAGAGTCACGTTTACCAACCTTGAATTAGACGGAAATCAGAATATTACCAAAGCGGTAACAGGTAAATATGATGCCTGTTTGATTAGGTCTTACGGAAAAAAAGTAAGCGTAATTGATTGTGTTTTAAGAGATGGAGAAAACGGAATTAGAGGTCAAGTAGGTTATGCATTACACGGATTAAAGCTTGAAAATACAGATTTTTATGAGATTATAAATATCTGCGTTTTAATATTGAATAGACAAACACGTATCAATAGAATTGAAGAACTTACAGAGAAAATAGACGTAATTGGCAATCGTTTTCATCCAGGGTATCAAAGAGGAATTATATCCGATTGTGGAAATGATTTTTATGATGTTGAATTTCCAGGTGTTTCAGATGCTCAAAAAAGATATACTTATACAACCGATCTAAAAGGAACCTATATTTATGATAACGATTTTGAAGGTTGGAATAAGTGGTGTATTGGCTTTGTACAGTCTAAAAATGCACTTATTCACGGAAATAGAATGACGAATCAAGCAACTACGGCTCAGTCATATAATGCCTCAATTCATTTAGAACAGTTTGTTAGTGATATTACAATCAGCGAAAATATTTTCACAAATAATATTACAGGAGCCAGTACATTTATAGATTTTGCGGGCGGTGAAGCTAAAAGAAGATATCAAAATACACCAGAAATTATAACTCGTGATCTTGATGATGGTACTATTGGGACATGTCAACCAGGAGACATGAATAGTAATGCGCAAGCAAATTTAGATTGTCGTCCAAAACCTCATAGTTATGGGCAAAGAAGAATCTATATTTATGGCAATACTTTTAATGCAAATGAGAATGTATCTTTAGACTATGTGCTTGCAATGCATGAAGTTGAAGATTTTTATGTTGGAAGAAGTCAGGATGAAACAATCCATCATAATGTATGGAATGTCGCAAACAAACCAGATGAAGGTTTAATTAAAATAACAAAATTTGATGAAGGTGTTTGTAATGTAAAAATCGATGAGCCAATAGAAGTGACTATCGGATATAAGATTGTTTACACAACTGCAACGAAGTTAGAGGTTTCCATGAATGGATCAGAAGATTGTATTTTAATCAATCGAGAAGATTCGTTAAATGTGTTGTCAAATTCATTGAAAGATACTTTCTCTTTTTATCCAAATCCATCAAAAGAGCTTATAACAATTGAAACCCCTAATTTAGGTGCTTATAAATTGGAAGTTTATAACGCAGTAGGACAGTTAAAAAAGCAGATTTCAGTTCAGCAAGGAAACGGCAAGTACATCTTAAGTTTAAAGGAATTCAAAAATGGAATTTACCTTTTAAAGTTTATTAATGATGCAGGTGTAGAAGTTAAAAAAATGATGCTAAAATAATATACTATTTTTAGATAAATTATTACGATTCTTAAACTCATTTTGGTGTATTATAACTTTAATTGGTATTGCAATTTTGTCGTTTTATTCTTTTCTCGAATATAAAGTTAGAAGATAGGGTAAATCGAGATTTTTAAATTTCTGCTATTAAAAATCCGGCTTATTCCTTTAAATAGATAAACACTTGCCTTAATAAAAACATTTGTTTTATAGTTTCTCTGTTGATTGTGGTAACATTGAACTTAAATTAAGAATACATATGAGAAATTTATATCTAATGATTTTATGCTTGTTTGTGTATACTACAAATGCGCAAACACAATTAGCCAATATTTTTAATGACCATATGGTATTACAACGTAATACTAATGTCCATATTTGGGGTACAGATACTCCTAAATCTACCATTGAAATTATTGGAAGTTGGGGAGAAAAAGCTAGCGTCACAACAGATGCTAATGGGAAATGGAAGACAACAATTAAAACGTTAAAAGCTGGTGGACCTTATACTTTAGAAGTAAAAGGATCAGAAAACGTTACGTTAAAAGATGTTTTGTTGGGTGAAGTTTGGCTTTGTGGCGGACAATCTAATATGGCAATGGCTTTAAGAGGAAATGTTGGTCAGCATATAGAAGGAAGCAATCGTGCCATTTTAAATAGTACAAATTCTAACTTAAGGTTTTTTACAGTTCCAACAACCGTAAGCGAAGTTCCTTTAGATGATTTAAAAGGGAATTGGGAAGTATCAACCCCTAAAACCGCGGCAGCATTTAGTGCTGTTGGTTATTTCTTCGGAAAAATGATTCAAGAACATTTAGGTGTTCCTGTTGGATTAATTTCTAGTAATGTGGGCGGAACACCAGCTCAAGCTTGGACTTCAAAAGAAGTTATCTCTTCAGAATTTCCAGAATTTAATAAAGATTTTTCTAAAAAGATAAACACAAAAACGGCAACAGTTTTGTATAACGGAATGATACATCCTTTAATCCCGTATGGAATAAAAGGCGCTATTTGGTATCAAGGTGAAGCAAATAGATGGAATGCAGAACAATACTCAAGATTGTTTCCTGCCATGATTAAAAATTGGAGAGACCAATTTAAACAAGGAGATTTTCCATTCTATTTTGTGCAATTAGCCCCTTATGGGTATAAAGATTTAGAAGGTTGGGCACAATTGCAGCAATCGCAATTAAAAACAATGTTAACGGTACCAAGTACAGGTATGGCGGTAATTAATGATATTGGATATAAAACACGAATTCATCCACCAAAAAAGAGAGAAGTAGGAGAACGTTTGGCTTTTTGGGCATTGGCAAAAGATTATAATGTGGAGGGAATAACGTATTCCGGACCAACTTATAAGGCTGTGAAAATAGAAAAAAACAAAGCACTTATTAGTTTTAATCATGCTGCTTTAGGAATTACAAGTTTAGGGAAACCGTTAACAAATTTCGAGATTTCGGGAGAAAATGGCGTTTTTTATCCAGCGGAAGCTAAAATTATTATGAAAGAAAAATTACTGCAAGTTTGGAGTGATAAAGTGGCAAAGCCTAAAAATGTTCGCTATGGTTTTACCAGTTATATAGATGGATGTTTGTTTAATAATGCCGGTCTTCCTGCTTCAGCTTTTAGTACAGAAGATTGGAATGTTATATTAAAATTAAATTAAAGAAATTATAATGTCATACAATAAATATTTTATCATTTTTTCATGTTTTTTTATTAGCACTTTGTCGAATGCTCAAAATGTGGATTTCTCTTTTCAAAATAATCAATTACCAATTGATGTAAGAGCAAAATTATTAGTTTCTCAGATGACTTTAGATGAGAAAATAGGTCAAATGACTTCTAATGCAGCAGCAATTCCTAGATTTAAAATACCAAAATACAACTGGTGGAGTGAAGCTTTACATGGTGTTGCAAGAAATGGGAAAGCTACTATTTTTCCACAAGCTATTGGTTTAGGAGCAACTTTTGATCCTGAATTGGTTAAAGAAATGGCTGATGCAATTTCAACTGAAGCAAGAGCTAAATTTACCATTGCTCAAAAAAAGGGAAATTACGGAAAGTTTGCGGGATTAACTTTTTGGTCGCCAACGGTAAACTTATTTAGAGACCCTAGATATGGCCGTGGACAAGAATGTTATGGAGAAGATCCGCTCTTAATGTCTAAAATTGGGGTTGCTTTTGTAAATGGTTTACAAGGTGATGATCCAAATATTTTAAAAACAGCAGCTTGTGCAAAACACTTTGTTATGCACTCAGGTCCTGAACACGGTAAATTGACTTTTAATGTAGAGGTTTCCAAGCAAGATTTAAACGAAACCTATTTCCCTGCTTTTAAAGCCTTAGTTGAAGATGCTAAAGTAGAAGGTGTAATGACTGCCTACAATATGGTTTACGGAAAACCTTCAGTTACTAGTGAGTTTTTAATTAAGGAAACTTTACGTGAAAATTGGAATTTTGATGGATATGTAACTTCAGATTGTGGAGCTATTGGCGGTGTTTCAGGAAAACAAGGATACGCAAAATCAAGTCTTGAAGGAGCCTCTCTTGCTATAAAAGCAGGAGCTAATTTAAACTGTGGAAGTGCATATAAGCAATTGAAAACGGCAGTAGAAAAAGGAATGGTTACCGAAGAATTGATTAATGAAAGAGTGATTCAGTTATTTAAAACTCGTTTCCGTTTAGGTTTGTTTGATAAGAATAGTGATCATCCCTATACTAAAATTGGACCAGAACATATTCACAGTCAAAAACATGTTCTATTGGCAAGAAAAATTGCGCAAAAATCTATTGTTTTGTTGAAGAACAAAAATAATACACTTCCTTTATCGCCAGATATTAAGGTTCCTTATCTTACAGGACCCTTTGCAAATTCTAATGATGTGTTAATGGGGAGTTACTATGGGGTTAGTCCTTCAATGGTTTCTATTTTAGAGGGAGTTACGGATGCACTTTCATTAGGTACTTCTTTAAATTATAGAACAGGTGCTTTACCATTTCAAATAAACCCAAATCCTAAAAATTGGGCACCAAATGTAGCCGCAGAGTCAGATGCTATTATTTGTGTTGTTGGTACAACTCGTTATTTAGAAGGAGAATCAGTTGATGCTATTGCTTCAACTTGGGGTGGTGATAAAGAATTTTTAAAATTACCAGAAAACCAAATTAAATACATTCATCAATTAATTGAAAAGAAAAAGGATGCACCATTAATTTTAGTAATTGCAAGTGGAGGTCCAGTTTCTTTAGAAGGGATTGAAGAACATTGTGAAGCTATTATGCAAATTTGGTACCCAGGTGAACAAGGTGGAAACGCAGTGGCGGATATTTTATTTGGAAAAGTATCTCCTTCTGGAAAATTACCAGTTACATTTCCTAAAAACACAGCTCAATTACCTGCGTATGATAGGTATTCTATGAAAGGAAGAACTTACAAATATATGACTAAAGAGCCTATGTTTCCTTTTGGATTTGGTTTAACATATTCTGAAGCTGAATATAAAAACATGAGTTTAAATGCTCAAAAATTGAAGAAAAAAGAATCACTTGAAGTTAACCTAGAAGTTGCCAATAAAGGTGATTTTAATATTGATGAAGTTGTTCAACTATATATTTGTCCTGAAGATACTTCTGGCGGAATTCCATTGAAAAGTTTAAAAGCATTTAAACGTATTTCTTTGAATAAAGGAGAAAGTAAAAAGGTTTCTTTTTCTATAAGCCCTGAAGAGTTAAAAGTAATTAACGAAGAAGGTGAAAAGGTCTGGCGAAAAGGAAAATATAAAGTTGTAGTAGGTAACTCATCACCAGGAAAATTAAGTACTAAACTTGGTGCTGCAATACCTCAAGAAGCTATTTTTCAGTTGAGATAAAGTATCAAAACCAAAAAATGTTTGTTATGGTTTTAGTAGTTATATAGACGAATATTTATTTAATAATGCAGGTCTTCCTGCTTCAGCTTTTAGTAAAGAAAATTGGAAAACAATTCTTAAAAATTAAATTATAGACATGAATTATTTTAAGACATTACTGGTTGTTATACTATTATCAACTGCATCAAAAGTAACTGCACAAGTTACTTTGCCAAACTTTTTTAGTGATCATATGGTTTTACAAAGAAATCATAAAAATCCTATTTGGGGAAATGCAGATAAAAATGAGAAAATAACAGTTTCTATAAACGGACAAGAGCATACTACAAAAGCTAACAAAAATGGCTATTGGAAAGTAATTTTAAATTCGATGAAAGCCGGAGGACCCTATAATTTATTGGTAAAAGGTAAAAATACAGTTGAAATTAAAGACATATTAATTGGTGAAGTTTGGTTATGTTCTGGGCAATCTAATATGGGATGGAAAGTAGCAGGAACTACTTTTGCAGATTTAGAAATAGCATCAGCAAAGTATCCGAAGATTCGATTTTTAAAAGTTCCTTTAGTAGGGAATTTAGACAAACAAGATAATTTTGATGCTTCTTGGGAAGTTTGTACCCCAGAAACTGTTGGGACTTTTTCTGCCAATGGATATTTCTTCGGAAGAAAATTACATCAAACTTTAGGTGTGCCAATAGGTTTAATCAATGTAGCTTGGGGAGCTTCCGCAATTGAAACTTGGATACCAAGAGATGCTATGGATGCTTCAGGAGAATATACAGAAATGTTGGCGCAATGGGATGAAAAAATGGCGAATTATACGCAGGCTACTTTTGATAAAGAAACAAAAGCATACAAATCTTGGGAAAAAGGAGGTAAAAAAGGAAAGAGATTAAACCCAGCAAGAGATCATAGAATTGGTCAGAATACACCTGCTAATGGTTTTAACGGTTTGGTAAATCCTATTGTAGGTTACGGAATTAAAGGTGCTATTTGGTGTCAGGGAGAAACAAATTTAGGTCGTGCGTATCAATACCGTACTTTGTTTCCCTTGCTAATTAATACTTGGAGAAAATTATGGAATCAAGGCGATTTTCCTTTTTATTGGGTTCAAGTTGCTGGTTTAAAAGAAAAAACTTTAGAAATAGGAAAAGGAAATATGTGGGCAGAAATGCGAGAAGCGCAAAGTATGACGTTGTCTTTACCAAATACAGGTGAAGCTATTGTGTATGATTTATCAGAAAGTAATAATATTCATTTTAAAGACAAACAAACTTCTGCAAATCGATTGGTTTTACATGCTTTAAATAATGATTATGGCGTTAAATTGAAAGCGAAAAGTCCGAGTTATCAATCCATGAAAGTTGAAGGGAATAAAATAACAATTACATTTAAAGATGTGGCTCAAAGTTTATATGCTTTCGATGAGAATACCGTAAAAGGATTTATGATTTCGGGAAAAGATCAAAAGTTTGTGTGGGCAAAAGCGAATATTATTGGTAAAAACAAAGTTGTCGTTTTTGCAGATGAAATTAGCAAACCAATAGCAGTAAGATTTGCGTGGTCTAATAATCCGTATGCGAATTTATACGACAAAGCTAATTTGCCAGTTACTGCTTTTAGAACAGATAATTGGCCAACAATTACTTTACATAATAAAAAAGCGAATAGATAAAATATATTGTAAAATGAGAGATTTTTTAGCACTTAAATTAGTAATTGTATTTCTGTTTTTTAGTTTTTATTCATTTTCACAAAACAATTCTTCGGGTCCACCAAAACCACCAGTTGGAAAAAGGTGGGTTATGAATCCAGATTTTTCTGATGAGTTTAATGGTACCCAATTAGACGCTACCAAATGGTTAGACCATCATCCAAAATGGAAAGGTAGAGTGCCTGGTTTGTTTATGCCGTCACAAGTTTCTGTAAAAGACGGTTATCTTCAAATTAAGGGAGAAAAAATGGAAAAAGACACCATTATTCACGCTTATAATAAAGACTTAACGTTTAATATCAAAGGAGGCGCTGTAGTTTCAAAAAATGCTGCTTTTCTAGGATATTATGAAACTAAAATGAAAGCTGCTGCTACCACAATGTCTGCTACATTTTGGTTTTCAACAAATGGTGCTGCAAAAGGGCCAAATGGAAGTGATAAATATGGTCAGGAATGGGATATACAAGAATGCATAGGGCGAAGTGGTGATTTTGCCGGAAATCATTTTACAACAGGAATGAATTCAAATGGACACTTTTGGTACACTGATGTAGATAAGAAAAGGCATGATTTAAAAGCATCGAGTGTAGAATTTGCGAATAAAGAATTAGCTTCAAAAAATTTTCACGTTTACGGAGGTTGGTGGCGAAATGAAAATTATGCAAGCTATTATTACGATAACCGAGAACCAAAGCATATAAAATTCTACGATAAAGTTGTTGAAAAACCATTTAGTGAACCAATGTTTATGCGTTTGGTTTCAGAAACATATCCCTTTCCCTGGATTGAATTACCAACGGATGAGGAGTTAGCAGATCCAACAAAAAATACGGTGTATTACGATTGGGTTAGAGGTTATAAATTGGTAGATGTATTGGATAAAAAAGTGAATCAAGATTATGAAATTGGTTTAAATTTGTATAACGAAAGTATTATTTTTTCTAATATAGAAACTGAAATAGTTGCTTCAAAAGACAATGAAATAACGATTCCTATTAGTTTTAAAGCAAATAAAAAGAGAACTATTTATATCAAAATATCTGAAACTACAGATAGAACAAAAGTAAAATGGGATAAAAAAGTTGTAGAAAAAACAATAGAGGTTTCTCCAGGATATGGAAACATGGAACTTGTTTTTGAACTAAATAAAAAACTATCTAAATCATCAACTTATAAAGTGGAAGCAATTATTCGCGATGTCAAAGGAACAAATAAAACGAGAGATGCTCTAGATATTAATTCTATGTTTTTTACATTGAAGAAATAAGAATTTTTTTAAAATATTTTTATAAAAACCTAAGAAACCCATAAAGGATTTGTTTTAGGTTTTTGTGTTTATAGTAACTAAACCCATGAATATAGACCATGTATTCTGTTGTTCCGTTTATTTGTTCTAATCAAACTAGCGATATTTATTTACTTTTATTATCTAGAAAATATAGATTCATGAAAAAAAATATAAACATAAGATTCGTTATCGCTTTTGCCTTATTTAGCATTTGTTCTTTTGCTCAAAAAAATGAAAAACCAAATATTGTTTGGGTCATTACAGACGAACATAATTTTAGAACTTTAGGTTGTTATCGAGATTTAATGGAAGCTTCTCAGGCGAAACAATGGGGAGATAAAGTAGTAGAAACGCCAAATTTAGATTGGTTAGCAAAAAAAGGAGTTTTATTTACAAGTATGTATGCTTCTTCGCCAGTTTGTTCTCCTTCTAGATCTAGTATGTTTACTGGCCAATATCCGTATACCGTAAATATGCAAGTTAATAATAGAGTGCTAGATAAAAGTTATCCTACAATTGCAAATGTTTTAAATAAAGAAGGCTATAATACAGGTTATATTGGTAAATGGCATTTAGATGGTGATGCAAAACCAGGTTGGGCACCCGAGGCTACTCATGGTTTTAAGAACAATAAATACATGTTTAACAGAGGTCATTGGAAAGTTTTTGGAACCAAAGAAGATGGCACACCATTTATTGCAGCAAAAGACAAAAATGGAGCACCGTCTTATGGTATGAAAGGAGCTAATGAAAAAACTTACTCTACAGATTGGTTAATGGATAGAGCAATAGATTTTATTGGTGAACAGAAAAAAGACCCTTTCTTTTGTGTGATTAGCTTACCAGAACCTCATGGACCAGATGCTGTAAGAGCACCTTATGACACCATGTTTATGGCTAATGAATTTAATTTACCAAAAACGTTTACAGAAGGAAGAACAGAACATTCACCAAAATGGAGAAAACCATTAGAAAAAAACTTTACTGAAGAAAAATTACACAAAATGGTTGCAACTTATTTTGGTTCTGTAAAATGTATAGATGATAATGTTGGAAAGTTAATAAAATCTTTAAAGGATAAAGGTATTTTAGAAAATACAATTATTATATTTACTTCAGATCATGGAGATTTATTGGGTGAGCATAATCAAATAAATAAAGGAGCACCTTTTGAAGGATCTGCATTAATTCCGTTTATCATGTATCACAGTAATTCTATAAAACCAGGTACAATTGTAAATAAAGCCGCAAACAATACTGATTGGATGCCAACAATTTTAAATATGGTTGGTGCTAAAAACATACCAAAATCGGCAGGACAAGATTTATCGGAACTGATTAAAAATCCTGATTTAAAATCTTTTGAAGGCGTTACTTTTAGTAGAATTAATGGAAGTTGGTTAGCTGTAATTACCGATAGATATAAACTAGCAATAGATGTCTCTAAAAAATCTAGACCTTGGTTAATTGATACAGAAAAAGATCCGGATGAATTGATTAATTTTTATGGTGATAAAAACTATAAAGAGATTACCATTGAGTTGGCTAAAAAATTACAGAATTATGTAAAGGAGCAAAAAGATCCTTTTAAAGACAATGCTGAATTTAATAAAAAGTTAAAGCAAGTATTAGCTTATGGTAATAATTAGTAGAAAAAGGATAATATAAATCATAAATGAAAAAACTATATATACTATTAGCTATACTTTCTTTAGGAATTCTTGGATGTGAGCAGAAAGAAGAAAAATCTGAGGTAAATTCTGAAAATTATCAAAGTGCATCATACAAGCGTTTTAAAGAAAATAAGCTTCGTTATGAGAAATTTAATGAGTTTGAAACAAAGTTCAAATTCACAAAAATTAGTGGTATTGGGTTTGAAGAAGGGATTACTAGAAGAGATCCTTCTAGTGTTATAAAGGTAGATGACTTGTACTATGTCTGGTATACGAGACCTCCAGCTAAGATTCCTGTTGTTGGTATAAAAGCAGCTAATGATTCTCTGAGAGCATATCATTGGGATTTAGCGGAGATTTGGTATGCTACTTCTCCTGATGGTTATAAATGGACGGAAAAAGGAGTCGCAATTAAAAGAGGAAAAAAAGGAGAGTACGATCATAGAAGTGTATATACTGCAGATGTTTTAGTAGCTAAAGGTAAATATTACTTGTTTTATCAAGCAGCAAAAAGTTTAAAACAAGGTATTAAAGCTGGTAATGATCCTGTTTTTGGAGGTGATTTTCTTCCAAATGTTATTGGAATGTCTTGGGCAGATTCACCTAGTGGACCTTGGTACCGCTCAAAAGAACCTATGCTTAAGGTGGGGAGTAAAGATGATTGGGATGGTAATGTAGTTCACGATCCTTCTTTGGTTGTTAGAAATGGTAAATATTGGTTGTACTACAAAGGGTCTCCTCGTACACCTTGGGATAACAATAAAAAAGGAAATACTTTATCTAGGAAATATGCTGATATTGATAGGGCAGCAGTAGGTTTGGCTGTAGCTGATTCTCCTGAAGGACCTTATGTGAAATCAAAATACAATCCTGTAATTGTAGGCGGACATGAAGTAATTGTATGGCCTTATAAAAACGGAGTTTGTGCTATTTTAACAGAAGGGCCAGAAGCCAATAGTATTCAGTTTGCAGAAGATGGTATTAATTTTTATCCGGTAAAACATGGTTTAGAAAAACCAGAAGCAGGAGGGATGTATAGAGTTAGTAACTTTGTAGACACAGATAGTATTCCTGGAAAAGGTGTTACTTGGGGAATAATGCACCGACTTGGTAAATGGAATTACCT
>NZ_JALCZP010000149.1:0-333 GCF_023555435.1 Polaribacter sp. Z014 | reverse complement strand
TTTGCGTTAGTTATTAATGTTCCGAACATTAAAGCAACTAATATTATTTTCTTAATTTTCATTTTATTTGTCATTTATATGATTAATAACACTACAAAGGTATGGTGGTAATTAAGTTTTAAAAACATCAAAATTGGTGCAATTATGTGTTATATTATCACTATTGATTGATGTTAATTTATTGTTAAGTTAAAATAGTATATAATAGTGGTAATTTTATTTATTTTAAAAAAAAGTGTTTCAAATAAAAAGCGAGTCCTTTTGGACTCGCTTTTACGATCAAACTATAGCAGTAGTTTAACCTAACAATTAACTAAATTTTTATATTGTAAA
>NZ_JALCZP010000148.1:0-340 GCF_023555435.1 Polaribacter sp. Z014 | reverse complement strand
GTAACGGGCACATCTGGAGTATTAATGGATATTTCATCAGATGATACATTAAGTGATGGAAGTGCGGTTGATACTACACCAGGAACCGGAAATGCAGAGATTAGTATTGATCCGAATGATACAGATGGCGATGGAAATCCATTGACCTTAGATGTACCAAATGAAGGAGTTTGGGTTTATGATCCAATAACGGATGATTTAACCTTTACACCAGATGCAGGTTTTACATCAGATCCAACACCAATCGTTTACACATTAACAGAGAATGGAACAGGCTTAAGTGATACTGCAACGGTAAGTATAGATTACGATATACAATCACCAACAGCAGTTGCAGATG
>NZ_JALCZP010000147.1:0-341 GCF_023555435.1 Polaribacter sp. Z014 | reverse complement strand
AAGCTAAATTCCGCAAACTTTTTCCTTTTTTTTGCGTTTTAAAACTCCGAACGAAAAGAACTATTTTTCCTTTCTTAAAATTCTAAAAACCTTCTATTTTTTTCAAAATTTTGATTCACGAAAGAGTGTTTCAAAAACCTAATTTTTCAAACGTTTTATTTCGCTTTTTTGAGTTTTCAGACTTTAAAGCTAAATGTATTTTTAAATATCTGTTGTTCTTAAATTATACTTTCAGCTAGTTTTTTACAACGTTGTTGTATAAGCTTTGTTGCGTTGTTTAAGCAGTGAATTTAGTAAATAAAACACGAACGGCGAAATTCTGGAGGAATTTCCCAAGTGAG
>NZ_JALCZP010000146.1:0-342 GCF_023555435.1 Polaribacter sp. Z014 | reverse complement strand
CTTAAAGCAACGGTCTGGTAGTTCAGCTGGTTAGAATACCTGCCTGTCACGCAGGGGGTCGCGGGTTCGAGTCCCGTCCAGACCGCGAAAAGCACCTCATTTATGAGGTGCTTTTTTCGTTTAAAGACTTTTTTTATTTGAGTTTTAAAAATAAATTTTTAGATAAAGTCCATCAATTGTGGTATTTAAGATTGTGTTGTAAATAATTTTACATTTAAAGAGAAATAAAGCTTTTTTTTTATAAAAAAGATGTTATATTTGCAACCGCTTAAAGCAACGGTCTGGTAGTTCAGCTGGTTAGAATACCTGCCTGTCACGCAGGGGGTCGCGGGTTCGAGTCCC
>NZ_JALCZP010000145.1:0-343 GCF_023555435.1 Polaribacter sp. Z014 | reverse complement strand
GCTTAATCAAAGTTTGTTGCATTTCTGTCAACTTCTATTTTCCTTCGGAAAATAGCCGTCGACTTAAAACGCAACTTTCCATACAAAACAACGTTGTAAAAAACTGGCTAAAAGTATAATTTAAGAACAACTGATATTTAAAAATACATTTAGCTTTAAAGTCTGAAAACTCAAAAAAGCGAAATAAAAAGTTTGAAAAATTAGTTTTTTGGAACACTCTCTCGCGAATCAAAATTTTGAAAAAAAACAGAAGGTTTTTAGAATTTTAAGAAAGGAAAAATAGTTCTTTTCGTTCGGAGTTTTAAAACGCAAAAAAAAGGAAAAAGTTTGCGGAATTTAGCTT
>NZ_JALCZP010000144.1:0-348 GCF_023555435.1 Polaribacter sp. Z014 | reverse complement strand
CAATTAGTACAAACACACCCGAACACTAGTATGGTTTCTGGTACGGGTAATTTACTTGTAGACCAAAATTCTACGGTACCTAGTTTGTATCGTTATAATTATATGAGTTCGCCAGTTACTTCTGGGACTAACACCTATACTTTAAAAGACGTACTTAGAGATGGTACTGATATAGACAACCCCAAAATAATTAATTTTAAGAAGGGTTATGATGGTGCTGCTACAGATCCTATTTCTTTAGCAAAATACTGGATATACACCTACTCTCCTGCCACTAACGGAAGATCTAATTGGGAACATCAATATGATAATCTTCCTATTAATAGAGGTGACGGTTATATTTTTAAA
>NZ_JALCZP010000143.1:0-348 GCF_023555435.1 Polaribacter sp. Z014 | reverse complement strand
TTTAAAAATATAACCGTCACCTCTATTAATAGGAAGATTATCATATTGATGTTCCCAATTAGATCTTCCGTTAGTGGCAGGAGAGTAGGTGTATACCCAGTATTTTGCTAAAGAAATAGGGTCTGTAGCGGCACCATCATAACCCTCCTTAAAATTAATTATTTTAGGGTTGTCTATATCAGTACCATCTCTAAGTACGTCTTTTAGAGTATAGGTGTTAGTCCCAGAAGTAACTGGCGAACTCATATAATTGTAACGATACAAACTAGGTACCGTAGAATTTTGGTCTACAAGTAAATTACCCGTACCAGAAACCATACTAGTGTTCGGGTGTGTTTGTACTAATTG
>NZ_JALCZP010000142.1:0-351 GCF_023555435.1 Polaribacter sp. Z014 | reverse complement strand
AACAGCAGCAGGAACATCACCAGGTACTGTTATTACGAATACAGTAACCAATGCACAAGATCAAACGGATAGTAATACAACTCTAGATGATCCAATGGCAGATATTACCGTTGAAGCAGCAGATTTAGTGACTGTTAAAACGGTAAGTGCAGCAACTCCAAGTGAAGAAGCTACGATTATGTATACAATTGCAGTAACAAACAATGGTCCGAATGATGCAACAGGCGTAAGCTTAACAGATCGTTTACCATCAGGCGTTACGTATGTAAGTAACGACCAAGGAGCAGCGTACAATGATGGTTCAGGTTTATGGACAATTGGTACGGTTGCAAATGGAGATACTGCTACGTT
>NZ_JALCZP010000141.1:0-375 GCF_023555435.1 Polaribacter sp. Z014 | reverse complement strand
TGATTGCTCACGTAAAAATACAATTTGAAATCAATTCACAACGGAAGTTCTGCAATGACCGCCTTTAGTAGACTTGTGATTGCTCACGTAAAAATACAATTTGAAATCAATTCACAACACATACATTGAAACGTTTAAAAAGTGACAACTTGTGATTGCTCACGTAAAAATACAATTTGAAATCAATTCACAACCATACTGACAATCCAAATAATACAACTACACTTGTGATTGCTCACGTAAAAATACAATTTGAAATCAATATATTACAATAAAAAACCCACCAAATCACAACCTTCTTTAAGATCTAAACTTTCCAATAAAGAACTACATTGAATAGTAAATCCTTCTTTATTTAAAAGTATTGCTTTTTCA
>NZ_JALCZP010000140.1:0-409 GCF_023555435.1 Polaribacter sp. Z014 | reverse complement strand
GAGTGTACAAATTATCAGAAAAAAAAGTTGGTAATTATACTGTAGTTATTAATTCTGATGACAGAACTTATACCAACAACTTTACAATATAAAAACTTAGTTAATTGTTAGATTAAACTACTGCTATAGTTTGATCGTAAAAGCGAGTCCAAAAGGACTCGCTTTTTATTTGAAATACTTTTTTTTAAAATAAATAAAATTACCACTATTATATTCTATTTTAACTCAACAATAAATAAACACTAATCAATAGCGATAATATAACATATAATTGCACCAATTTTGATGTTTTTAAAACTTAATTACTACCATACCTTTGTGGTGTTACTAACCTTTAAAAAAGAAAAGATGAGAACAATAATGAAAACAATTTTAGTAGTAACATTAATGTTTGGAACATTAATTAGTT
>NZ_JALCZP010000013.1:0-94355 GCF_023555435.1 Polaribacter sp. Z014 | reverse complement strand
CCAAGATTTTGAAGTTGAACAGACTGCATAAACCGTTTTGCTGCGCTTCACTTTTTATAAGTCTTTCTCAATTCAAAATAATGAAAATGTATCAGCAACAAAAAAAGGAAACAGCGAAGGCACTATGGGAAGTAAATCAAAATGAAATCTTATGAAATCATACAAAAACATCAAAAAGGAAGCGGCACCAAAAAAAACAAAAAAGGAAAACGCTCTAGATATAATAAGTAAATCACTTCAAAAAAAAATAATAACAAACTGTCTGAATAGTTCAGATTGGGTTTAATTAATCTTTAAATATATTATTATTATGAGCACACTAAAAAACAAAGTACAGTTAATCGGGAATGTAGGAAATGTACCCGAAGTTAAGACCCTAGAGAGTGGGAAAAAAGTTGTTAATTTTTCATTAGCGACGAATGAGTTTTATAAAAACTCAGATGGAGAAAAAGTACAAAATACCCAATGGCATGCTATTGTAGCATGGGGGAAAATTGCAGAAATAGTAGCCGAATATGTGGGCAAAGGAAAAGAAGTTGCTATTGAAGGTAAATTAACGTCTCGTTCATACGAAACCAAAGAAGGTGAAAAACGATATGTTACGGAAGTGGTAGCAGATGAAATTCTATTGCTTGGTATCAAAGGAGAACAAAATGCTATTGAATAATTAGCAGGTAAAGAGGATGTTCTACCGTATAGTAATGTCCTCTTTTTATTTTAATATAAACTTAAATAGGAAAAAAATGAACACACAACATACAACACTAAAACACGATTTACAATTATTTTCGGGTTCTGAAAATATATATTCACTTCCAATTCTCGGAACAAAATATACAGAAGGAATATTATATTTAGTGAATAAAGCAAATTGCTTTTGGCTTCTTATAGATGCATCTGGAATTGCAAAAAGTTTACTTGATAAAAGTTATTTTATTACTATCGATTTTAAAAGACTTAATAAAGAAAATCAGGATGCTACAGGTAAGGAAGCAACTATAAATTATGGTGATGGAAATGATACTATTTTAGAATCTCATTCTTATAATTATACAGATTTTCCATTGGATGAATTGAGGTTGTTTTTTATAGACGGAACCTTAATGCTACCAAGCGAATATTAATCAATTTTAAAATTTAAAGTTATGATTTACCTAAATTTTACAGACTTGAGTGAAGAGGCTCAAAATCGACTTTTAGAAAATTCGAAAAAAGATGTGGAAGAAAAATTTGGCGATGATATTCGCAAATATGTAAGAAAAAATTATACTTGTTTTGAAGCTATGATAACGGAAGAAGCACAACGGAATTTGTATTCCTATACGTATGTATTCAATATATAATTTTTTGATTTGAATTATTTGACACCTCTAAGTTTTTGGAGGTGTTTTTCTGTTTATTGAATCTTGTTATATAAAAAAAACGTATCTTTAGATGTTTGAAAATCAGCATTCAATTTTAAGTATTGTTATCCATATTTTTACTTTCGCCGATAACGATACCCATCGAAAATAACATACTGGAAATTCATTTTCTAAAATGGCAATGGGCTTTTTAGCCAGATTGTACGAAAAATTTGTCGCGCTAAAGCGTGACAAAAAGGAGTAGCAAGAGGGTAACACGCTGTGCGATGTTATGGCGTTCTTTTTGTTTTCAAAACACTGAATGTCAGTAAATTACATAAAGTTTAATTTACTGATATACAACTATTTGCGACAAATGACCTGTGAACTCCTACTTTTAGGGAAGAATTTGCGACAAATCGGCGAATTATGAACTCATTTATCGGAATTAGATTTAAAAAAGAAACTGCAAAACGTTTTCAAAAATTTTCAAGAGCACACTTCAAATCACATACTGAAGCGATGGCAACTATGCTTGATTTTTTCTTCTATAATGAAATTTCTCCAAAAGAAAAATTTGGACCTACAGGCAGGACTATTGAGTCAACTATTAAGAAACGGATTAATGCGGTAATTGCCATTATGAAGGATGTCGAAAAGACACAAACGAAACCTACCGCTGCAATGATTGCATCGCTTTTTCAGGTGCAGGAGCCTACAAAAAAAGGCTTGATTCTAGAGAAAAACGGGATCGATAAAAATAAGGAAATCCGTTTTAAGGAAAAAGGAGATTCAATGAACAACCTATAAAATTTTGAGTTATGTATATCACTATTACACCTCAAAAAACTGGAGGTAATTATTCGCAAAGTTCAGCTGATTTTGTAAAGTATTTAGAGAAAGAAAATGAAGGTTTAGATCAAGAAAGTATGGAGCATTTTTTCAATCAATATGATGACGAAATTTCTGCAGAAGAAGTGGTGAGCAGCATTGATAAAAATACGGGGAAACTCAAAAAAAATGAACCTAAATTTTATTCGATTACCGTGAGTCCTTCCAAATATGAATTGAAGAAATTACAAAACAATCATCAAGATTTAATAAAATATACGAGAGCTATAATGAAAGATTATGTGGCTTCTTTCAATAGAGAAATCAATGGAAAACCGATTACAATTAATGATATAAAGTATTATGCAAAAATAGAACAGCAACGAAGATTTAAGGGAACTGATAAAGAGGTGAAAGAAAACCAGCCGTATGCCACAAAAATATTAAAACTAAAAAATGAAATCCGGAATATTGAATCGGGAAGGGTAGAAGGTAATGTCAATAATTTGAAAAAAGACATCAGAAAATTAGAAGAGCATGCACCACATCAACAAGATGGTAAACGAATTGTTCAAGGCATGAAAAAGGCAGGGGACCAGAGTCATATTCATATTATTGTGAGCAGAAAAGATGCTTCCAATTCGATTAGCCTTTCACCTGGAAGTAAGTACAAAGCATCCGAAGTTAAGATGCACGGAAAGTTGGTGAAACGTGGTTTTGATAGAAATCATTTTTTTGAAAATGCAGAAAAGTCTTTTGACAGAACATTCGCTTACCAAAGAAATTATGTAGAGTCGTATGTTGCTAGAAAAGACTTTCTCAAAAACCCGAAAATCTATTTTACTTCACTAATGAAGCTACCGACCAATGAAAAAGCATTGGCATTTAAAATAATAGGGAAAGCTGGTATTCCGATGCTACCAAAGATTCCGGTGACACAAGTACAATTGGCATTAAAAATATTTAACAAGTTACGTCGTGGTGCAGAAGTAGCTATCAAATCGAGTTCAATCGGCATCTAATTTAAAATTATGCAACTAGACAATCTCTTAATATTCTTTGTAATTATTGGTTTTACCAGTATTCTTTTCTTTGGAATATATCGAATAACTAAATTCGGATTTATTCTCAATTTTTGTGTGTTGGCTGCGTTAGTCTATTGTTTTCACAAAGAAACACCAATTATAGTTCTCGCACTTTATGTAGTTTGTCCACTCACTTTGATCAATATCGTGATGTATGTATTTTTGCATAAAACCGATAAACTGAAAAAAGAAAACACTAAATATCAGGTCAACTTTGCCACCACAAATGGAAAGTTTAAGCTTGAGAACATTAAACGCGGTGCTTCAGTGATTGGTTCTGCCGGAAGTGGAAAGACGGAAAGTGTTGTGTATGGTTTTCTAAAACACTTTAGTAAAGAAGGTTTTTGTGGAGTTATTCACGATTACAAGAATTTTGAATTGACAGAAATAGCGTACCCACTTTTTAAGGATAACGATATTCCTTTTAAGATTATCTCCTTTGATAACATTATCCATCGGGTAAATCCGATTGCGCCACGTTATTTAGAAAATGAGGAAAGTGTAAACGAAGTTTCAAGAGTTTTAATTGAAAACCTTTTAGAACAGCGTGAATCTGGAACTACTGGAACTACAAAATTTTTTAATGATGCTGCTGAAGGTTTGATTGCTGGAATGATTTGGAAATTAAAAACAAGCTATCCTCAGTTTTGTACACTTCCGCATTTGATTGCAATTTATCAATATTTGGACACAGATAGCCTTATTCAGTTTTTAGAAACCAATATCACTTCTAGAGCAATGGCGGATGCTTTTATCAGTGGAAAGGATTCAGAAAGACAGACTGCAGGTGTAAAAAGTACATTGGCAAATGCGTTGAAACGAATTAGTACGCAGCGTATTTTTATGGTTTTATCGGAGGATGAAGTGCCTTTAAATTTGAATAATAAAGAAAATCCTGCAATCATTTCTGTAGTGAATAATCCAAAATTTGAGACGAGTTATTCACCAGTAATTGCAACGATTATTCATGTAATAACCAAACAAATGAGTGTTCGGAATTCCAAAGCGTCTTTCCTGTTGATGGAAGAAGCTCCCACGATACGTTTATTAAATATGCACAGAATTCCTGCTACGTTACGTTCTTATAATATTGCTACAATTTACGTGATGCAAGACAAAATACAAAACGATATGATGTATGGAGATAAAGCAAGTAAAGCGATTTTAAGCAATCTTTCTTATCAATTTTTCGGTAAGGTCAATGACCCAGACACTGCAAAATATTATGAACGTTTTTTCGAGATTATAAAAGATCCTACAAAAAGTATCAGTCGTGGTTATAATTTAGATTTTGATACAAGAATTACTACTGGAGAAAAGGAAGTTCCAAAAGTTAGGGCAAGCGCTTTCTTTCGATTAAAACAAGGTGAGTTTTTTACGTATGCGGATGGAACTGATAAAAAAGTTCAGTTTAAATTGCCGTCAATTAAAAGAGGACTTCCAGATGAAAAGCAACAGTTTTCTAATGCAAATTTAGCAGCCAATTTTGAGAAGATTTATGCAGAAGCTAGGTCTATTTTTAATTAAAAAACTCTTAAAAAGGACCTTTTTCCCTTGGAGCTTTATTGGTCACTTTCCATTGACCATTCTCTTTTATGAGCTTAAATATGCCTGTCTTTCCATCGAAGGATGTTTTATACTTTACCCAAGCAATTTCATCATCAATGGCTTCGTCTAAGATTTCTACTTCAATTTCTTTATCGGAATCTGGCATTACATTGAGCCCCATGATTAAACTGCTATAACCTGCCGATGTAGTATGTTTTTTTAAAGTTGCTTCATCTTTCGAGAAAAAGCTTTTTGCAACAATTTCCGCGGTTTCAGAATGGGACATGTTTTTATTTTCTGAACAGGAAATGAATAGAAGTACGAGTGAGTAAATGACTAAATTTTTCATAATAGTATTAATTTGGGTTGTTTATATATTTATGAGATATTTTCAAATCAATATTTCGTTCGCCATTTTGTTCTTTCAATTCTAAAATTACTCTTCTGTTATTAGAGATTGAAAATTTGGGTACAACATAAACGAATTTTATTTTTGTATTTGCTGCTATTTTAAAGGGGGTGTTTTGTGTGTAAATTGGGTTTTTATACAGTCGTTGTAATGATTTTTTCTTCCCTTTTTGTCTTGTCTCTACAGATAGTTTTAAGAAATTTATATCGTAATCTAGTCTAGAGGTATTCTTAATTTGTATAACATAATAAAGTTCTTCTTTATCAAAAACTATATTATCTACACTCAAAATAATGCCTTCGTTTCTCTTCTTAATTCTACCAATGCGCTGATTTATATTAAGTAGGTAAGAACAGAATTTTTGGTAATAATACGTTCTGTTATCTATACTATCTTTAGCAGTTACGGACTTAATAGAATTACTTACTAATGGCTTTTCGTTCCCAATACTATTTGATAAAGCAAAGAAGTAATTGAGTTTATTCAGCTGCTTTTTATACCTCACAATATACGAAAAAATTGATCCATTATTACTGATTACTAGTAGATTACTGTCGTTTCCTGGTTTTGCCTGTAATAATCCAAGATGTTGTTCTTTTTCTCGGTTAAAAGTAAAAACAAAATTTTCTGAACCTGTAATACCTTGGCGTATGGGATTGGGGAAAAACAATGCCACATTTTTAGTGTCATTTGCATAAAGAGTGTCTTTGATTATTGGTGTTTTTATTTCAGTTTGTGCACTGCAAATTTGAATAGGGAAAGTTGAAACCCCAATAATTAGTAGTAAAATACATGTTTTCATAGTTTAGGTTTTAAAATAAGTTTATAATTATTGAGTACAGTTACTTTTACATTGCGGTTGTTACGTTGAAAAATTTTCTTGATGCCACTTATTTTTGGCACAGTTGGGATATTGATATCAGTAATCATATCGTCTAAAACTTCATTACTAGCTTCAGCGCGAAAATTATTTTCAATATATATTCCTTCACTGCCATCTTGTAAATCAAAAGCTTTGAGTTTTGTAGGATGGTGATTGATGTTCTCAATTTCAATCAAAACTCGATTCGGTTGAAAGCTTATGAATCCGAAAACATAGGTGTTCTTGGGCATTCGTTTTCCGTTGATTATAGTAGCTCTGCTAAGTCGCATTCTTAATCTGGAATTTACTTTTACAATTTGGTTTCCATCAACGACTACAGGTATGGATTTATCAGTATTCGCAGCCATTGAAGTTACAGTAGGCTTTGGAGCAGCTGCAAAGAAAAGTTGATGTTCTAAGCTGATTTCCTTGGCTTGTGTTTTTTGATCTCTCTTAATTTCAGCAGAGTCAATATGTTGCTTTTGTTTTCTAGCAACTTTCTTTTTTCCAAAGTTTTGATATTTCTTTTCGGAATACTGAATTTTTCCTGCGGCATAAATACTATCGACTATACGCTGTTTTTCCTTCTCTACATAATTAGGGTCATAAAAACCGAGGGAATCAATTAGTTTTTCATCATAAATACTGGGTGCATTATTCTCACGAACTTCTTTCAAATCATTCAGTGCTTCCAATTTAGAATCGTATTCTTTTTGGTTTTCATCCAAATTAGGAATTAATGTTTGTTGAAGTTTTTGATTTTTATCGTCATCTTCACCCATCACCAAAAGAGAGTAGGAGATAATAAATGTGAAAATCAAAGCCAATACAGCTACAAATACTATTTTATTTTTTTCTAGTTTCATAATTATTCGCTATTAGGTATCTTTTTTAAGGAATTTTCAAAGTAGTTAGTAATCAATAATCCATGAGGGTTATTGGGAAAGTTCCGAGCAACAATAACTAGATTTCCAGAAGAAATCAATTCATAGGTGTCGGTGATAGAGCCTCTATTGATTTTAAAAATGGTAGTAGTTGTAAAATTATAGACACTGTTATTTTCGATTAATGTTGATTGGATAGTGCTTACCTTTTGTACCAATGAATATTGCAATAATCGATTATAGACGCCATCTGCTTTTTTCTGACGATAAAGATTATCTACAGAACTATTACCTAACCAAAGTGCTTTTTTTAAATTTTGTTTGTAGTTACTCGCATCAATATTATAAAAGTAGTTGTGAAATAATTCTAAATGAGCCAATGCTTCCACCTTAAAATTTTCTTTTTGAGTCACTAATTTTAAAGGAATTATACTTCCATCAGTATTGATGGCAAAGGCACTTTTAAGCGATTTTTGATGAGTATTATAAGCTATCCAAACAGAAAAGGTACTGGATGCAAAAGAGCAAATGATTACGAACAAAACGATGAATCGATTTAGTTTTAATACATTGTATATATTCTTATAAGGTGTTTTCATGTTGATTGGTATTAGTTGCTAAACAATCGGAGTGTAAAAGAGGTAGCACGCCTATATAACTTGAATTTTAAAAAGACAATAAAACCAACAGAACCAAGCTGAATTACAGGGGCGAAAAAGCCTTGACCTACATCCGTTCCAAAAAGATTTGTCCAAAAATTGGTATTGATTTCTGTATAGATGGCATTGATAAATATATTGACTAAAAAAAACGCTGGTACTAGCATATAAACAGCTGCATATAACTTAAAAAAGGAATAAGCAAGAGATCTAAATTTTTCAAATACAGCTAAGCTTATTACTAATGGAAAAAAAGCTTGCATGATGCCTAACAAAAAATAACGTTCTGCAAGGAATAGCGGATAAATGAACAAATCTAAAATCCAAAGGAAGAGACTTATAATAAATGCAAATATTTTGAATCCGTAGAGTGGTGTTACTAGAGCTTCATATAAGAGCGTCATAGCAGCTTGTGCTACCTCGATGATACTAACATCTTCTTCAATAGGGATATCTTGCATCTGCAAGGGTAATAAAGCAGGTGCTGTACCACGATATTGTGCTTCTATGGAAACTAAGATGCTATCGAAGAAGCCAAGAACTTGTGTCGAAAATATGACTAGAAGAACAATAGCAAAATTCTTTGTGAGTTCCCCAGGACTTAACCCCCAAGTGTAGCCGTCTTTATCCGCAATGCCTTCATTGTATTTTTTTAGGATATTGATTAAAAAAAACAGAATAGCAAGCGTTTTCATTCCGGCAATCGTGTATTGCGAAAAGCTGCTGTTCTGTATGGTTTGAAATACAGCATCGATGTATTCCAGTCCAATCCCTAAAAGTATCGTTGCGGTCATTTTTAGTATGCTGTTTCTCGATGATTTACTTTATCCTGCATTTTTCTGAAAGAAATAATATCTTTATAGCGTTTTGTTTTTGTTTGAATATTGGAAACCATTTCTTTTGATTCCAATTCTTTTTCTTTTAAGACTTCCGCACGTTCTGCATCACTCATTTTTAGATTATCACTGGATAATATTTCGCCCATAAAATCGACGGTGTCCAATGAATTTTGAATGATGGCATCAAATGATTTTGAAACCTGTGTAACTTCCTCTTGTTTTATATAAGGGGAATTCAGGATGTCTTGTAAATCATGTTGCATTACATTGATAAGGCGCTGATTGTTTTGTGCAATTTCTTGAACCGCTTTAAGTTGTTGAACGACACTCGATACCTTTTCGATACTTTCCTTTGCATCTTTTAAAAATTTTACAGATTTAATCATTTGAGCTGTCTGTTTGCCAGATTCTACAAGTTGTTTTATCAGGCTTACAAAATTGGTATTATCATAGGTGGGTAGTCCTTGTGCGTTGGCACCGTTAGACATAAATAACATTATGGCTATTGTAATTATTAAAAACTTCATTTTTGATTTCATAATTTTAGGTTTTAGAAGTGAATTGAAGAATTGCTTTTTCCATGTTTTGATGTTCTTCATAGAATTTCATTATGGTGTCGTTTTCTTGTCCATCTGTGAGATAAGCAGCATACACTTCTCTGGGAACTTCAAGACGGAAAATGTTACTTTCTTTACCAATTTTGATAAACATTTCTGTGTATTTTCGTAATCCAGATAGATTGTTTTTGATTGATTTTAGCTGATTGAGATCATGGCTAGAAAGGTGAAGTCTTTTAACCAATTCCGCATATCCTTTTTCGTTGTTCAGGCTATAGATAACCTGCGTGTTTTCTAAAATACTTGCAGAAGTAGAATTATCAGGAAGTTGATTGATAGACTGTAGAATAATACCAATAGCACCGTTCTGTTTTCGGATTGCTTGATAATAAAATTCTACACTTTCTAGAACGTTTTCAAATTTTAGTTGCTTGGCAAATTCATCAAAAAGAATAATACCTTTTTCAGCCTTGTTTCTCCAAATGGTTCTTTGAATAGCAGATTTTATCAACTTTAACATTACAGAAAGTATTTCTTTATTGTCTTTGACTTCATCTAATTCAAAAACAATTAGACGTTTGTCTTCAATTTTATAAGTTTGGTCTTCACTTACTTTGAAAAGAAAACTGTATAAACCATTACCAACATATTCTGACATTACATGTAAAAAATTGGTGATATTGAAATAATCTGGATGTATTTTGAGGTTTTCCAAAAGGTCTTTTTGGTTCGATTCTATATAGTTGCAGAAACCTTCTAAAGAATGATTTTCTAAAGTGTTATTATAATAATGACTTAGTATCTTTTTGATGGAAACGGATTGGGCTTTGGTCGCTTTTAACTCCGAAGCTAAAAGTTCAAATAGAAATACGGACAAGTCTTCAATACGTTCTGGAGTTAAGTCATTTACGTGACTAATATAAAAAGGATTAATCCCTAAGTTTTTTCCACTTTCATACCGGAGTACGGTATATTTTTCTGGATACAATTTTGCGAATTTGGTGTATGAACCTCCCAAGTCGATAATAACTAAGCGAACTCCACTTTCAAAATATTGACGTAGTATATTATTGGCTAAAAATGATTTTCCTTCTCCTGTTGGGGCAAAAATGGCGAAGTTTCTCGCTTTAATTCGTTTTTTTCGTTCGTCCCAAACATCTTTTAGAACAGGAATGTTATTTTCTCGTGTATTAAAAATGATACCCGTTGCATCAGACTTGTAATTACTGTTGTTGATGAATAAGCAAAGTGCGTGTTTTAAATCAGCAACATATACATCATTATTTGAAAAATTAGATGAAAAGCAACAGTAGCTATTTAATATATAATTTTTGCGTTCTTCTCCTCTGGGGTAATAAGGAGTAACATCTAGTTCTTTAAATTCCGTCTTTATTTTAGAGGTTATTTTATCTAAATTTTTAAGATCCTTAGACCAATAAATAATATTGAGATGTCCACGTACAATACGTGCATTATCATCCATATTAATTTGATCAAGAATGTGCTGAATTTTGCCAAGAAGTACTTTGTTTTGTGAACCGAAATTAGAACTCTTATGAAGTTCTTCTATTTTTTTATCAAGTAGCTTGCGCCATTTGTGTTTGTTGTCTAAATAGATAATTTGATTTACAATATGGTTTTCATTTAGCGTAAGCCCTAAACCATCAATAAACCCTTGATGAAATACAAAATCATCTGTAGTGAATTTCTCATTGGTTTTGCTACTCTGTACACTTTCGCCAAAGCACAGTTCGCTATTGATGGCAAGGGCATCAAAATAATTTTCGCCAATATTGACGTTTTTCTTATCAAGTACTATATCAGTGTCATAACCTTTATTAAAACCATTAAAATAGTCGGTAGTAAGTTGTTGAATTTCCTCTTTTTCTAATGGTAAAAAGGTTGTTTTTCTACAATTGTTAATAAAGGAAATAGCATCTGTTACCGATTTGGTAAAGCTTTTTACGTTGTCATCTAGTTCTTGTACAATTCCCTTTGTTACCTTTCGGAAAGGATTTACATATTTAGGATTGTTTAATGTTTTGTTTTTGGTTAAGATGAAAAATAAATAACAATTGTGGTTTATATATTCACGTCCTTTAAAATGAGCATTTGTTGCTTTTTCCAAGAATGTGGTGTTTGGTAGTTTTTCTGAAGTATATGTTTTTTTGAGATAAATGTCTTGTTTATGAACGATTGTTCCTACAGGTAGCGATTTCAAAGACTGAAACCAAGCAGCATGTATATCTTCAAAATCTTTTTCGGATAAAGAGTAGATTTCTGGAAGATTCCCTTTAAAACATAAGACAACATTACCATTGTTGGCAAAAATGATATTGTCTTGAATATCTGCAATTGGATGGTGTGTAGAAAGATTAATCTTGTTCATAATTGAAACCTGAATTTCTTTTGTTAGAGATTATTTTTGGGAAGACCTTAGATATTTGAAATAATTGAGGATGATGAACTATTCGAATTAATGCGACATATAAGGCAGCGTTGAAAATTAAAAGACCAATAATTACCCAGAAGCTAAATGAAAAGATAATGACCATAAGGGTGGCAAGTATGGCCATCAACATTAATGCAAAAAGAGAAATAGGTAAACCGAAAATTTCCGCACTTTTACGAATATTTTTATAGGTGGCTAACTTTTTCATTTTTAGACCACTATTCCAATTAAATACGTGAAAATTCCTACGACTGCTCCAGCAATTAGTACAAAGACTAAAACACGCGTAATTCCTTTTTTTAGGTCGGCATTTTCACCGAAAAAGTGCCCTGCGTTAAATAGGAAACCAACTAAGAAAATAACTCCTAGAATTATAGGGAAAATAGTTCTTATAGTATCGGATACATCATCAACGGATTCTTCAATACCACCAATTTGTGCAGAAAGTGAGGTAGAGAGTAATAATAAGAGAGTTGCTAAATAAATTGATTTTTTCATTTTAAAATATTTTAAATTATAAGGTTGTTTTTGATATTTTAAATTTACATATATTTGTTTTTAAATAATTGATAATCAGTTATTTATTTAAAAAATATTGTTTGTTGTGAGTTGAGTTAAATTGTTGTTATTTGACATCAAACACTATGAGTTTTGAAAAATAAAATATTTATAAGCGGAAAAATGAAATGAAAAAAGTGCTTAAAAACGTCAGTTTTATCTTTTTGTTACTAAAAATGTGTGTCATTTTTGGGCAGGAAAATGTGAAACAAAAAAGAATACTTATTGATGTTGGACATGGTGGAAATGATTCTGGAGCTATCGGATTAAATGACATGAAAGAAAAGGATGTGGTACTAAATGTTGCTTTGGAGGTTTTTAGACAAAATAAGCAATTGGAAAAACCATTGGATATCTATTTAAGTCGATATACAGATGCATTTATTTCTTTGTCGGATAGAACTAAATTAGGCAAAATATTAAAAGCGGATATTTTTATTTCGATGCATTGCAATCATTCTAATACCCCAAATGCGAGAGGGATTGAAGTTTATGTAGGGAAAAACTTATCGGAGTATTCAAAACAAAGTACCTGGTTGGCATTTCAATTACAAGCTGTATTTAAAAAACAATTGGGTTTTGAAAGCAGGGGAGTGAAGTTTGCTAATTTTCAAGTACTACGAGAATCAATAGATTATTATCCTGCTGTATTATTAGAATTGGGGTTTTTAAGTAATTTGGATGAATGTCGCTATTTTGCAAACAAACAAAAAATCGCATTGATTGCTCAAGCGATTTTGTTCACATTAAAAAAAATAAAATAATGAAATACCTATTCTTAGAAGTTACGAAAAGTTTAAAAAAAATTATTGTACAATTTATTTCGGAAATAATTTTATGGTGTAAAGGTTTGCGTGGTTGAATTAAGTTCTTTTATCTGCAGCTCCTTTATCAAATGCAATTAAATTGAATAGTTCACGCATTCGACTGCGAACTCGATTTCCGTAACGTTCTTCGAGTTCTTCGGCATTTAGATTGGTAGTTGCATGTGTTTTAATTTTATGTTTGGTTTGAAGGTAAAGCTCATAGCGAGATAATAAGACTTCTCCCATTACATTTAAATCTTTGCCATAAAATCTTCCTGCTGGTTCAATACCTAAATCATCAAAACAGAAAAATTTAGAGTTGCCATAAGATTCAATGGTTTTAAAACCTAAATGATTAAAACTGAAAGTTACATTTCTACACGGAATCATCTCATAAGGAAGTTGTAGCGGAACCAAATGTCTCAGTAGTTTCATTAAAGTCGTTTTACCACAACCAATAGGACCAGAAAGAAGAATTCCTTTGTCTGTATCAATTCCGTATTTTTTACAATTTTCTTTGTCTTTGATGTAATAGTAGCATAGTTTACGAATAATTTCCTTGTCTTCATTATAGATTTTGAAATGCCGACCAAATAACAATCTACCTTTAGCGTTTAAGTATATCAAAACTTTATCAAAATCGTATATAACGTTTTTACCATCAAAATCTCCAAGCGAATATTCTACGCTTCCTTCGGTTATTTTAGAGGGGTTGTCCATAATTTTTGTTTTTAGTAGTTCTTAAGTTGTCCTTGAATTGGGATACCTGTTTTTTATTTTTTATGCCGAAAACTTTGGTTCTATTCATCCAGTTAATCGCTAAAGCCCGCCAATCTCGAATTTCATTTCCATCACTCGTTTTCCAATTTCTAGATTCGTAATATTCGAAGAATTTTTTTCCTTCATCAGGATTAAAAAATGATTCTTTAAAAAAAATAACAACGGTCTGCCTGTCCTTTGGTTTTATATTGTTTATTTGTTTTAGACTATTTATATTTGATACTGATGCTTGTCCTTCTTTGGGATTGTGAGAGTTGATTACTGGTTCATAGATGGGACTGTTTTGTTCCTCAACAGGTTTACCTCTAGAACAGTACTGTTCTGCTAGTTGTTCTAATATGGGATTGTACTGTTCTGAAGGTGTTTCAATTTTAGTCTCAATAATAACCATCTTAATTTTACTTCCTTTATAAGGGTTTTTGGAAGGGAAATAAAACAGATAATCCCAGGAATTTAAGTCTCTTAGGCATCTATGGTATGTAGATTTTGACCCAATCTTAGAAGCAACCATTAAATCCCTTCGATTTATATAGAAATCATCTGCAAAACGACAACTATTCCATTCTAGGAATAGTGCCATATACAGACTGATGTGTGTAGGATTTAGGCGATCATCAAAAAAGAATTTTCCGAAGGCTGCATTTAGTAATTTGATATAATTCATATCCTAAGAATTTATCATGTGATGCACACGGTTTGCTGTCATAACACTTTGAATTTCTTCTGCTTCATAGAAGATAATTCCTCCTATTTTGGTATAGGGTAAAGTCCCATTAATGCGGAGATTCTGAAGTGTACCAGGACTTATTTGTAGTAAATCCATAATTTCAGATGATTTTAGGTATTTTTTTAGTTTTCCTTTAGATTGTTTTACTAAAAGGTTTTTAATGTCATCTAGTAATTCCAGTTTGAATTCTAGAAGATCGTCTGTGGTAATAATACTTGTAGGCATAATAATACGGTTTTAGAGAAAGGAACTGCGGTCAATTTATTTAGCTATTCCTGACTTGGTTTAATTTTACATCTACAAATTTGTGCCCTTTTATTGTGTTTTCTACCCCATGATAACCGTAGTACGGTTAAAATTTAACATTTAGAAAAGTATAGGCTTTGGAGTCTATTTTAGGGAGATTTACTGGTTTTAATTACCAGAGTCACATCATATTAGGATAAATTTGGAGTAGAAATGAGATGTCCGTAGGTAAACCGTATTACGTTCTTTTTAAAGATAGAAATTACAAGAAATAGTTGAAGTTATTCTTCACTTTTATTCATTTCAGATAGTATTCCTCTTGATAGTTCATCTAGAAATAAAGTTCTGCTTTTTTTTCGATTTTTGATATCTTGATAAGTTTTGTAAATATCTTTAGGTGTAATATCAAATATTTGCTCAAGATATTCAGATACTTTAATGATACTCATATTGTTTTTCCTTCCTAAACCTTTTGCAAGTAGCGCATAAAGTAATTCTACATAATTTGTGTTATTAAATGGCCAATGTATTTTAGCTTTTATAACAGCATGTGTTCCATTCAGGTTATTTTTAATGATATACTTTTTCTTTTCAAAATAGTGAACTAGGGAATTGTACGCCTTATATTTTCCTAATAGCATATCTCTTGGTGTGCAAAAATCAGGATCTTGAAAATAAAAAATTGAGGTGGTAATATGATATTTTCCCAGATATTCTCTGGTGTAATATTCTTTGTCAAAATGAGTTGCACCGGAATCTACATAACGTCCAAAATCAAGATTGAAAAGAAAGAATTGGTTAAGTTGACTAATTTTTCTCTTTATAAATTTTAATTGTTCACCCTTATCAGCTTTAGGTAATTGAATTTCAAAAGACCTAATTTCTGAAAAGTAAATAAGTTGAATAAGCGGAATTTGTTTGGTCTCTTTGAAGAATTTTATTTCTTCTGGTACTGTTTGAAATTTTTTAAGAAGTATTTTCTTTTTATAAAAACTTAATAAATTATTACATATTTTTATAGAACAATTAGCTCTTTGTAAGATGTCTGAATTTTGAATTTTTATTTCATTCAAATTTTTTATCAGATTAGAAGTTGGTGATATTGAATTCATAAATAGTTTTTTTATGCTTGGAAACATAATAAAGAACATTTGATAAGGGGGAAGTTTTTATTTTTCCTTACGATTTTATAAATATTCTTCGAAATTAGTTTTTTCACAAAAGGATACTAGAAATTTTTCCGTATATCTTTACGGATACTCCGTATTTTTCTACGGATTTATGTTTTTACTATTAAAAGTACTAAGAGATAAATAGTTATTTCTCCTTATTAAAAAAACGTTTTAAGAATTCACTTCTGTTTTTTACACCCGTTTTTTTGAAAATATTGGAAGCATGTTTTGATACTGTGTTTTCTTGGATAAATAGCTCCTTAGCAATATTTTTATAATTTAATTCACTCAGCATAGATAACGCAACTTCAATCTCCCTTCTTGTTAAATCTTCATATATTATTTTATGTTTTACGGAATCATCGCGTTGTTTTTTATTAAAAGCAAATATTTCAAACATTTTGGTATTGTTTTTAAGAAAATATAAATACCGATCTATTTCCATGATCGTTATAGCATAAAAGGCAGTATTCATTAACGTAAATGTTATCCATTGGTAGTCTCCAATGATTGTGAAAACAGGTAGTAAGGCTATACTTGCAAGGCTTAACGTAGAAAGTTTATTTCTTCTTAAAATAAAAGTATTAGAGTTGGAAGGTTTAGAAATGTTTCTATAGAAAATAATAAGAAATTCAAAAGCAAAAATAGAAATGGGAATTGTAAAAAGATATCTGGAAATATTCAAGGACCCGCAAATAAAATAGGGCAATAAAAACAACAGAATAAAACCAAAACTTGTAATTAATACGACTTTTCTTAGGGTTAAGTTGTATTTCAATACGACAATATCGTACTCTTTGTAAAGGTAATAAATGATATATAGGCATAAGAAAATTGCTACGCTATAAGTAATAATGTATTGAATAATTAAGGGGCCTGGGAAATTATCTATAGGAAGAAACCCACCAGAGATATTATAGGCAATAAAAGAAAAACCAAGATAAATAAAACGTTTTAAGGTACTGTGTTTTTTCTTGTAGGATAGGTAAAGTGTATACAAAACGATGGCTGTATCTATTAATAGATAGAAGAATGTTGTCCAATGTATTGAAGTTCCAAACATTAGTGTTTTTAATCTTTTTTTCTAGCAATTTTCGCTCTTCTGAATCTATTGCTCTATTTTTTTAATAAACGTTCAATTTTATAATCAAAACTAATATTAGCATTTTTTAGGAAATGGGTAATGTTAGTATTTGTTTCAGTTGGGAGAATTTTATAATCTACTTCTTCAATAGTTTTACAAGTTGTAAGAGTTTGAAGAATAAGTATTAGGAGTTTGCTTTTACTCTATAAATATAACGTTTATCAATGACAATGAAAAAACAAAGAAAAGTATTTTAGAATATGTGAAGTTTTGTATTCGTTAGACGGATGTTATTTTTATAACAGAATGACCAATTAATTAGGTTTTTATTTTTGAAGTGCTTCGGTTAAAAAAAAAATATCCATTTAAGAAGTTCTCAAATTTGAAGATATTTTATTGGCTTTAAAAAGACGTTGATATTGAGAAAAAATGTATTTTTTATATTTAAAGTAAAGAGTATAAATGATTTTTCTATATTTAATTTTTATTTTGCCCGAATTAGAGTTAGAGATGTTTTATTATTGAAGAATAAGGACTTCTTAGGGGATATTACCTTATAAAATAGGACAAAAAAATAAATTAATTTCTTTAAAAACACCAACTAAAGTAAAGGGTATTCTTAGTCCGTTAGAAAAAAAAGGAAACAGTTTATTTTTTTAAAGAGATAGAAGAGTGGGTGGGATCTAGAAGATGATAGGTGTTTAAAAACCAGAATAAAGATTGCAACAAGAAACTTTAATAGATGTTTGAAAATGGTAGCAGATAAAGCTAGTATTGATAAAAAACTAAGGATGCTCATAGCTCGTCATCGTTTAGGAAATATTTCAGAGATAAAAATATAATTCAAATGCTTCAAAAGTTATATAGAAACTCTTCAATAAAAACTACTATTTTGTATCAATCTAATTTTATGAAATAAGATATTGATGATATTTTAGATAAAGTTATGGTATTTTAAGTGAAGGTATAATTTGTAATTTAAATATATATTGTGGCTTTACTAATTTAATAATATGTTTCTATAAACGGGGGGCAATACTTTTTATATTAATATTAGAAAAGTAGGAATTCATATTCTTAAGAATACAATTTTGTTTTAATTAAACTAGGTGTTTTGTACCAAATCATAGTTGTTTTTTTATTATAGAAATAAGTTTGATAATATAATTTTATTACGGTGTATTTATTTAAGTAAGCCTGATGTGTGAAAAAGTGCTTTTTATATTGGTTTTATAATTTTATATGTAAGAAATGAATATATTTGGCCGGTAGAGGCGTAAAACTTAGTAGAGGCTTTCATAATTAGAAAGAAATATTTATTGAAATTCAATAAATAACAGGGGTAAATAAAAATTAATAAAGTAATATAGGAACTAAACAATTTACTAATTGTTAAGTTGCTGAATCATGTAGATGTCCGGTGAAAGCATCTGTAAATCTATGATATACTAGTGAAAACATTTTATTTGACTTAAAATCAAACCTTTTCTGTTTTGTAAAACACTAAGATTTTTTTTGAAGAAAGAATTTAAGTTGTTTTTGATAAGAGTATAGAAGTTTATGGTAGTTATAAGAATTAAGAAAAGCTTGAAGGAGAGGTCCTTATTTAATACCATTTTTACATAGGACTACTGATTAATGAACTTGATACAAAATATTAAAAATATAGCTTAACTGAAATAGGTTTAAATTTATTTGAAAGTCCAGTAAAAAAAATAGAAAGAACTAATTATTGACCTTTAAAAACTTTAAAAGAATGGGATTAAAAAATAAAGTTTTTTTTACTTTTATTATCGTAATAATATCACAGTTTAGTTGTGCACAAAGTTTAGATTATAAGATTGGTGTACTTAATAATGAAATAAACATTACTAATAATCCGGCTTCTGCTATATATAAAGATAAAGAAGGCTTTCTTTGGTTAGGTAAAATGGATGGATTATATAAGTATAATGGATCTGATTTTGAAATATATGGTAGTACATTTAATAGTAATAGAGGATTGAGTAATCCTTGGGTTACAGACGTAAATGAATTTGAAGACTACCTTATAATAGGAACCAAAAATGGATTAAACTTTTTCAATAAAGAGACTCAAGAGTTTTCTTATTTATTTCCTTCAGAAATCAATTCAGAATTTAGTAATTATATTACTAGTATACATGTTGATAGTGTAACTAAGCAAATTTTAATGGGTACTTCAAATGGTTTGTTTACTGTAAAACCTAAGTTAGATGGCGCATTTTCTATACAAGCATTTAGTTTTGAAAAGAGTAAAGAACTTATTGATAATCCTGAAGTGCATCAAATATGTAAGATACCTGGAGGGGCAATAATTCGTAGTTCAAAAGGTCTTTATTTTATAGATATAACTAGTGATATAGCTAAAGAATTAACAACTAGTTCTGAGAATAAAAAAATATTGAAGAATTGTAATTATATTTATTTAAATGATTTAGGTGAGTTGTTATTATTTTCTGAAGGAAAAATATATTTAGATAATTTAAAGAATACCAATATACAAGAAGCGAATGAGATTGTATTTAAAGAAGTTTCTCATCTTTATGATAATTGGCCAGAATTAGAAAAAATTAATGTTTTTTTAGAAGATATAAACGGTAATATTTGGATAGGTACAGAAGGAGAAGGTCTTTATTTTTATGAAAAAAACACTAAAACTTGGCAAAATTATAGATACAAAATAAATAGAAAAAATGTTCTAAAAAATGATTTTATTCGTTCATTCTATGAAGATTCCTCAGGACTGTTATTTGTAGGCACAGATGCGGGTATTAACACCATTAATACAAAAAGTAAAAGATTTCAAGTTATTGATTATATAAAAGGAGATGCCATTGGGGAGTCTGAAATTGTAAATGTTCACGGTTTATTACAAGATGTACAAGGAAATGTATGGGTTGGTACTAGGGGTAAAGGGCTGTTTGTTATTGGAAAAGGAACTGCTATTGCAATTAAGTCAGATGTAAATTATGCTCTTGGACACATAAGAAGTATTATTCAAGCTAAAAATAAAGACATTTGGATAGGAACCCAAAATGGAATCTTTATTTTGAATAAAAACAAGAAACTTACTCAAAAAACTCTTCTTGATAAGTTTAAGGGCAAAGAAGCTAATCTTTTATCAGGAGAGAGCATATTTGCCATTTCAGAAGATTCTTTAGGGAATAAATGGATTTGTACAGAAAATGGATTGTTTGTTCATTCTATTAAAGGAGAAACTAAAAAGTTAACCAATACTTCTATAGGAACGTCTTTAGATAATAAAACTATTTATGCTATCTTTTTAGATAAAAATGATAGAATTTGGTTTGGAACTTTAAATGGGATGATTGTTTATTTAGATTATAATGATTACAATACACAATCATCGCTTTTTGCCTATACCGGTAAACCTTTAGATTTTAAGGTGATTAAAGTAGCACCTCAATACAAAAAATTTTTAGAGAACTATGAAGTGTACTCAATTTGTGAAGTTGAGAAAGGGCACATTATGGTAGGTACAAATTTTGGAGTATGTGATTTAGATATTAATAAAAAAATGATTGCTCCTTTTCCTTCTTTAAATAGTTCTTTAGATTCTTTAAATATTGGGGCTAGTTATGTGTATGGATTGATATATGATAAAGAACCTAATAATCTTTGGATTAGTTCTAATAATGGACTGTTTACATATAATTTTGACTCAAAAGAGCTTGAGAGATACGGCCTCAAAGATGGTTTACAATCTTTAGAGTTTAATGGAAATTCCGTGTATAAAGGAAAACAAGGTGATTTGTTTTTTGGAGGTGCGAAAGGATTGAATATATACAACCCTTCTGTGAAATTAAAGAAAAGTGATTATCACCCAAATATGGTATTTACAAAGCTACTTATAAATGGAAAGCGAGTTAAGGTAAATGATAAAACAAGTATATTAAAAAAGGATATTTCTTTTACAAAGAAAATACTATTAAATGCTAATCAAAATACATTGGGATTGGAATTTGGATCTTTAGACTTAGCTTTTTCTTCTAATGATCTTTATAAATGTAAATTGATAGGTATAGATAAAGATTGGATTTTTTTAGGAAATAAAAGGTCTATTAATTATGCCAATCTACCAAAAGGACATTACAATTTTATTTTAAAAGGAACTAATAATGATGGGGTATGGAATCCAAAAAAACTTAAATTAGACATTGTTATTTTACCTGCCTGGTATCTAACTTGGTGGATGATTCTTACTTGGTATCTAATAGGTTTTTTAATTATATTTTCTTTTTTATATATTCTTTTAAAAATTAGAGACAACAATAATGTATTAAAAATTAAAGAAATAGAACGTAATAATTTACAAGAATTATACGAGTCTAAGTTGGTGTTTTTTACAAATTTATCGCATGAACTCCGTACGCCATTATCATTAATAATAGACCCTATAAAAAACTTAATTAATAAAAAAGACGTTTATAGTAAAAACAAAGAACTTTTTAATATTGTACAAAATAACGTAGATCGGTTAAGTAGGTTAATAGATCAAATTATGGATTTTAGAAAGCATGAGTATGGTAAAATGAATTTAAAAATATCAAAATCTAATATTGTAGAAACCTTAATTTCTATTAGTAATTCTTTTGTATATCATTCTAAAATAAAAAATATTAAATACATTATTAAGCTTCCAAAATCCGCTCTTTTTATGTATTATGATGCGGATAAAATAGAAAAGATAGTTTATAATATTCTATCCAATGCTTTTAAAGCAACTAGAAATGGAGGTAAAATAAGAATCTCTTTAGGCGAGTTTAATAATGAGAAAAAGCTATACAAATTATTAAAATACAAGCTAATTAGTGGTACAAAAGACTTATCTACTCTAGATAACCATATATATATTAAAGTAGTAGATAATGGTGAAGGTATTTCTGCTGAATCTTTACAAGACATTTTTACAAGATTTTATCAAGATAAAAGTATAAACTCAGGAACGGGAATTGGTTTATATATGGTAAAACAACTTACTGAAATGCATTTTGGTACAATTTTAATTAAAAGTATTAAAAATAAGGGAACATCTTTTATTATTCTTTTACCAAAGAATGATGATTTGTATAAACCGCTTTTATTTGATTCAGAAAAGATAGAAAAGTTAGAAGAAGTAGTTTCCGCAGATGTGCCTATTTTAAAAGATAAGTCTGAAGTAATATTACCACCAAAAAAATATAATGTTGTAGTGGTGGAAGACAATGATGAGTTACGATTTTATTTAAAAAGTATCCTTAAAGATTTTTATAATGTATATACCGCAAACAATGGTTTGGAAGGTATAGAATTGATAAAAGAAGAGATTCCAGATTTAATTATTAGTGATGTTGTAATGCCAGAAATAGATGGACTAGAACTCTGTAAAAGCGTAAAAAATAATTTTGATACCAGTCATATTCCTGTTATACTTTTAACAGCTAAGTCTTTCGATTATCAAGTTGTAGATGGCGTAAAATCTGGCGCAGATCTTTATTTAACTAAACCTTTTAATAGCGAAATTTTAATAGCTAATATTAATAATTTAATTAAGAATAGAGAAAAACTACGTTTAACTTTTCAGAATGAAAACATTTTAGAACCTTCTAGAATAACGGTAACTTCTATTGATGAACAATTTATAACAAAACTTAAAAAAGCAGTTGAAGAAAACATACAAGAGCAACAATTAACATTAGAATCTTTGGCAACTCAGGTAGGTGTAAGTAGAGCTCAATTATTTAGAAAAGTTAAAGTACTTACAGGGCTTACTCCAAATAATTTTATAAAATCAATACGTATAAAATATGCTGCTCAACTTTTATTAGATGAAAGATTTCAAATGTCTGAAGTTGCTTTTTTATCTGGTTTTAAAGAGGCAAGTTATTTCTCTAGGTGTTTTAAAGAAGCATATGGTTGTAGCCCAAAGGAGTATAAAAGTTCACAAGAGTAGATACTCTTAAAGCTTGTTATAACGGGTTTTAAAAACTATTTTATAAGGATGTGATACGCTATTATAATTTTAAAAACTAGATGTAACACTATTTTTGTAGGTAAATATTTTACCTATGACTTTTATAAAAAACACATTTTTATTTTCAATTTTAATCGTATCAGTAATCTGTTCTGCACAAGAAAAAGTAGATCTAAATAAGATTACATCAGGAGCGGAAGATAGAGCGTACTCTATTAAATTAATGCAAAAAATTGTAGACCCAGTATTATTTGCAATTAATAAAGAGACTTTAGATAAAGACTTGCCACGTAAACCATGGGAAAAAACAAGAAAAGCAGATATTAGATTAACAACTATACAGGCATTTGGGCGTTCTTTATCAGGTTTGTCACCTTGGTTATCTTTAGGGGAAGATAATTCTGATGAAGGAAAACTAAGAAAAAAGTATATAAAGATGGCTAGAACGGGGCTTATAAATGCTACAGACCCTAGTTCTCCAGATTTTATGTTTTCAGATGAAACAAAAACCTATGAGCGCATTGTGCATAACGCATATTTTGCATACCCTTTATTAATTGCTCCTAAACAATTATGGGACCCTCTAACTAAAAAACAGCAAGAGAATGTTATTTCAGCATTAAAAACACATAGAGAATTTAAACCTTTTAATAATAATTGGTTGCTTTTTGCGTCTGTTATAGAAGCTACCATTTGGAAACTAACAGGAGCGTGTGATTATGAAAAAATTAAAGTAGGGGTAGATAAACATATGGACTGGTATTTGGGCGATGGTGTATATGGTGATGGCCCTCAATTTCATTGGGATTACTACAATAGTTTTGTTATTCAACCTTTATTATTAGAAACATTAAAAGTTTGTAAAGAAAAAAATGATTCTTTACAAGAGTTCTATTCTATTGCAATGGGAAGAGCGAAGAGATATGCAGAAATTCAAGAACACTTAATATCTCCAGAAGGCACTTATCCAGTTATAGGAAGATCTTCAGTATATCGTATTGCATCTTTTCAGCATTTAGGATATATAGCCTACCAGAAAGAATTGCCTAAAATATTAAAACCGGGATCTACTAGAGCGGCTTTAATGGCAGTTACAAAACGTTTAATGGATGCGCCAGGAACTTTTGATAAAGAAGGTTGGTTAAACATTGGTGTAGTAGGAGAACAAATTAGTGCTGCAGATGTTTATTCTTATACGGGAGCATTGTATATGTGTACTATGGGATTAACGCAGTTAGGTTTACCTGCAGATGATCCTTTTTGGACGGATAAGGCAAGTAAGTGGTTTCAGCAAAGAGTTTGGAGTGGAGAACAAATTAATAGTCAGCACGAGTATTATGGTAAATAATAAAATAAAAAATCTCAGATCATGTTTTGATCTGAGGTTTTAAAACTTACAAAACTTACACAGATTTTAGGATATTGACTCTAGTTTAAATCTTATTTATAGCAAAAAAACTGTAAGTAAGTTTTTTTTATCTGGAGTAATCTATTTTTATTTTTTAGAAATGTTTCTAAATTAAAAAGGGATTCTATTTTTTTACACCTTATCTATTTGTTTAAAAAAAATCTTTTTTAATTTCCTTCTAACCCCTTGTATTTATTGGTTTTGTTACAAAATTACTAGTATTTGATACTTATATATAAGCAAAGTTGAGTGTCTAATTATATTTTTGAGTAAATATTTTTTTTATGTCAACTAATAATTAAAAACAGAAATATGTGAACAATTAATTAAACCAAATTAATTAATCAAACAACAATAATTATAATAATTCAAAACTAATTTCATGAAAAAACAAAAATTAATTTTTCTCTTTTTTCTTTTATATCAAATAACAGTATTTGCTCAGCAAAATATTACTGTAAAAGGTATTGTAAAAGAAGCAGAAACAGGAACGCCAATTATTGGGGCAAATGTAATAGAGAAAGGAACGGTAAATGGTGTGTTAACAAATTTTGATGGTGAATTTACTATAAAAGTTAAGAGTAACTCTCAGTTAGAGTTTAGTTTGTTAGGATTTATAACTAAATTAATTAACGTAAATGGAAATTCTAAAATTAATACTTCTTTAGAATTTGAAGTGTCAGAATTAGATGAGGTCGTAGTAGTTGGTTATGGTACTCAAAAAAAATCAGATTTAACAGGTTCTGTAACAAGAGCAAAGGTGGAGAACTTTGAGAACCAACCGAATACAAGTATTGTACAGTCGTTACAAGGCGCTGTAACAGGACTGAATGTTGGTACTGTTACTGGAGCGGGTGGAGAACCATCAATATCTATTCGTGGTAGAAATTCATTGTCTGGAAGTACATCTCCTTTAATTGTTTTAGATGGTGTAATATATAGAGGTAGTTTAATCGATATTAGTCCTTCTGATGTTGCATCAGTAGATGTGTTGAGGGATGCTAGTTCTAAAGCTATTTATGGTTCTCAAGCAGCAAATGGGGTTATAATTGTAACTACAAAAACTGGGCGTAAAGCTCAAAAACCGACGTACAATTTTTCAACCTATTATGCCGTTTCTTCTCCTTTAAAAAGATTACATCCTTTAGATAGAGATGGTTATATCCAAAAAGCATCGGACGTTTCTTGGGAACAAGCTTATAATTCTCCGGATTATACAACTCCAAATCCAACGTTTGACCCTAAAACAACTTGGTCTGGTTTTGACCAAATTATACAAGGATATGAAGATGGTACAAATACAGATTGGTTAGATTTAGTAACTCAAACTCCTTTTGTACAAAATACAAATATAAGTATGACTGGGAGTACAGGTGAAACGGGGTACTTTTTATCTGCCGGATTAACAGAAGAAGATGGTTGGGCTAAAAATGATACCTATGAAAGAATCAATGTAAGAGCTAATTTTGATACAAAAGTAACAGATTGGTTAAAAATAGGAATGCAGACTTTTGTGTCTAGCGGAGATTACTCTGGTGCAGCAGCAAATATTAGAAATGCTATAATTGTATCACCATTAACAAAACCTTATAATGAAGACGGTACATTAAATTACTACCCTCAAGGGAATGATATAAATCCATTAGCTTCTTTAGAGGTAGATAATTTTGATAAAAGACTTAACCTTTTTGGTAACTTCTCTGCAACAATAGATGTTCCTTATGTTAGTGGATTAACATATAAAGTTAATTATTCTACAAATTATAGAACACAAAGAGCGTATGAATTTAATCCAAATGGATTAAACTTTACAGGTTCAGCATCAAAATCTAATTCTATGACTCAAGATCAAACTTTAGATAATGTTTTAACCTATATAAAGAAATTTAATAAACATGATTTAAATGTAACGCTGTTATATGGTTCTGAAGAAAGGGATGGAGAAGCAACAAATGCCGCTGCTTCAGGATTTATTAATCCGGCCTTAGGGTACAATAGTTTAGAGTCTGGCGATATAGAAAATCAAAGAGTTAGTTCTAGTGCTTGGGATGAAAGAAGTCTTTATCAAATGGGAAGGTTTAAATACAAATTTAATAATAGATATTTAGCAACATTTACAGTTCGGAGAGATGGTTTCTCTGGTTTTGGAACAAATAAAAAATTTGGAACATTTCCATCAGTAGCTTTAGGTTGGGTAGCAAGTAAAGAAAAATTTATAATTGATAATTTACCTTGGGTAGACAATTTAAAATTAAGAGGGTCATACGGTTCTAGTGGTAATAGAACATTGGGTAGGTATGGTACGTTGGCTACTGTTAGTGGTAGTTTTCAATACGTTTTTGGAGACGGAGGTTCTCCTGCATATGGTCAGCGAATTACTTCTTTAGCTAATAATGATTTAGGATGGGAAACAACAACAGGTCTTAACTTAGGAGTAGATTTTGGTTTTGCTAATAATAGAATTAATGGTTATGTAGAATATTACAATAGTAGAACAGAAGATTTATTATTTAATATAAATATACCTAGTATCACAGGGTTTAGCTCTGTAAGAAGTAATATAGGAGAAATCTCTAACCGTGGTTTAGAAATAAATTTAAACACAGTTAATATTAAAAGTGATAATTTTGAATGGAATAGTTCTTTTGTGTTTTCTACAAACGATAATAAAGTAGTGTCTATATTGGGTAGAGATGATGATGGAGATGGAAAAGAAGACGATTTAATTTCTAACGGAATTTTCATAGGAGAATCTATAGGTACAATTTATGATTATGTTGTTGATGATAAAAAATACCAAATAGGAGATACAAATATCCCTAGTGGTTATACAGCAGGAAATTATATACTTAAAGATTTAGATGGAGATGGAAAAATAACAGCTGGTGGAGATCGTAAAATTATTGGTCATACAGAGCCAGCTTACCGTTTTAGTCTTTATAATGAGTTTAAGTACAAGAACTTTACGTTAAGTGCTTTTATAAATTCTGTTCAAGGAGGTAAAGATGGATACTTGGGCAACAATACGCCTAAAAAATCAGAATTTGGATGGCAAGCACATACAATTGCAACTTTTAATACAGTAAAAGAATTAGATTATTGGACACCAACTAACCCTAACGGAGAATCATCAGGGTTAAATTATTTAGATCCTATAGATCCAAATTTATATAGAGATAGAAGTTTTGTTAGATTACAAGATGTTAGTTTGGCTTATAATCTGCCTAAAGAAATAATTGAAAAACTTTCTATAACTAATTTAAAACTTTTTATTTCTGGTAAAAACTTACATACATGGACAGACTGGAAAGGTGTAGACCCAGAAGCAGGAATAGGATTTCAAACAGGAGCTTACCCTGTAATGAGAAGCTATACAGTAGGATTAAACTTAACTTTTTAAAACTTTATCAAGATGAACATATTAAAATACCTATTAATTTTAGGTTTCTTCATTTCATTTAGCTCATGTAGTGATGATTTATTAGAAGAAACTCCAAAAGATTTTTTAAGTCCGAATAACTCGTATAATAAACCTCAAGATATTAATTCAGCATTAAACCATCAATATAACAGAATAAGAAGTTATAATGGCGGTAAATATTGGGATTATTCATACTTACATTATGGTACAGATTTAGCTCAGTATTCTAGATCTAAAACAGCCTATTTGGGAGATTATAATTCTACTTTACTACCAACATCTGGTATTGTTTCTACTTATTGGAGTAATTATTATGGAATGATTTTTAATTCTAATGTAATCTTAAGTAGAATTGAAGGTATAGAATATCAATCTGAAACCGAGAAAGCAATACATATTGCAGAAGCTAAATTTTTTAGAGGATATGCTTATAGATGTTTAGTGCATTTATATGGAGGTGTACCATTAGTAGAAGAAGAAATAACGTCTCCTAAAAGAGATTTTAAAAGAGCTACAAAGCAAGAAACATTAGCCTTTGCAATTAAAGATTTAGAAGATGCTGCTGCTGTATTACCAACCGTAGTAAATGTTTCATCGGGAGGTAAAGCAAGTAATGCAGCTGCCAACCATCTTTTAGCAGAGTTGTATTTAGCGCTTGGAGATCCAGACAAAGCAATTATAGCTTCTAGTGCAGTTATAAATGATCCTAATATAGCATTAATGACTTCTCGTTTTGGTAGCAGATCTAAAGAAGATGGAGATCCTTATTGGGATTTACATCAGGCAGGAAATCAAAATAGAAATAGTGGTAACACCGAGGGGATTTTTGTAATACAGGTAGACAATACTACTGCCGGTGGTGGTGCAGAAGATAATTATAACTATAATAATAGTAATGCACTTAGTTTTGAGCGTAATTACGGACCTATTTATTTTCAAATTAAAACTCCCGAACCAGAAGGAATAAATATTTGTTTTGGACCAACTACGCAACAAGGAGGTAGACCCGTAGCCTTTGTTACACCTACAGGGTACCTTACTCAAACAATTTGGAAAAATGGAAATTGGGATATTGATCAAAGAAATAATGAAAGAAACATACAAAGAGATTGGACAGTAGATAATCCGAAGTCTAGTTGGTTTGGGAAAAAAACGAGTGATTTTCCTCAATCTTGGAAAGATGGTTTAACAGAGCAAGATACGATGATGTTTTATACCCCATATATAACAAAAGTTACAACTAAAAACGATCACCCAGATTTTATTAAAGCAAATGTAGAAACAGGAGAAGTTAATAGTTTAGCAGGAATTACATATCATGATTGGTATTTAATGAGAGTTGCAGAAACATATTTATTAAGAGCAGAAGCATATTTAGCTAAGGGTAATACAGATTTAGCAGCTAATGACATTAACATGGTTAGAGAAAGATCTAATGCGCTACCAGTAAAATCATCAGAAGTAAATATAGATTATATTTTAGACGAAAGGTTAAGGGAATTAAATTATGAAGAACCAAGAAGAATGACGTTGAGTAGATTAGGTTTATTAGTTGAAAGAACTAGAAAATTTAACCCGTATTCAGGAGTTACTATTCAAGATTATAATAATTTATTTCCTATTCCTTTTTCAGAGATAGAGAGAAATACGTTAGAGGTTTTAGAACAAAACCCAGGTTATACTAATTAATAAAATTTAGTTATTCACCTCACCTATTTTAATGCGTTAAATAGGTGAGGTTTTAATAACATTAATTTCCTTATATGAAAAAAATAATACTATTATCCTGCTTATTAATAGGTTTTAATTTAGTTGCTCAAAAAGATTTAAATAAAGTAAAGAGTCAAGTAATCAAAGATGCTATTCAAAACCTAGATAAAACATTTGTTTATGAACATCTTATTGGTTTAGATAATGATTATAAAGTAGCTAAGAACTCATTAAATTCTATAAATAAAGATGGGAGTTGGCCGGGTATAAATTATGAAGACCTGTCTCATACTGGTTTTGATCATAAAAATCATGTCAGAAATATACTAGTAATGGCTTATTATTATAATAATAAAGAGTCTGATTTATATAAAAATAAAGGTCTTAAAGCTGCAATTAATAGTGGATTAAAATATTGGTGTACTAATAATTATATGGCTGCTAATTGGTGGTATAATATTGTGCTGGTACCTACGGCATTTGTAAATATCTTTTTAATAATGGAAGAAGATATAGATTCTGATATATTAAAAAGTGCTCAGCCAATTATAAAAAGAGCCAATAAAAATATTGTATGGGCAAGGCAAAGTGGAGACCGAGTAAAAATATGTAGTATAGAGGCAAAAAACTATCTGCTAATTGGAGATGAAGAAAATTTTGAAAGCACGTTACAAGTAATAGAAGATCAAATAAAATTAAATACAGGAAAAAGAGGTATCCAAAACGACTTTAGTTTTCACCATAGAGTACATAGAGAAAACAATACAGCTACTTATGGTAAAGAATTTGCTAATGTCTTGGTAGAATGGGCTTGTTATACAAACAATACCAAATATGCTTTTTCTAATGAAAAAATTAAACTTTTAGTGGATTATTATTTAGACGGAGTTGTAAAACAAACAGCTTTTGGAAAATATGAAGAAACAGGAGTTAAAAACAGAGAAATTACAAGGTTTCAGGATTTTAAAGGATACAGTAGTTTTCCTGTAGAACAAATGTTAGAATTTTCAGATTATAGAAGATCAGAATTAAAAGAAATAATAGATTTAAGAAAAAATAGAATAAAGAGTCCTACAATTTCATTTAGTAAGTTTTTTTGGCAGTCGGAGCTGTTTGTTTTCCAAAGGCCAAAGTATTTTTCTACCGTAAGAATGTATTCTATTAGAAATAGAAATATTGAATTAGCACATAATAGTGAAGGTATATTTAATCATCATAGAGCAGATGGTAGTAACCATTTAACAGTTACAGGAGAAGAGTATTTTAATATATGGCCTGCTTATGATTGGCAAAAGATACCAGGGACAACAGTACTTCAAAAAAAGAAATTGCCAAATCAACATCAAATACAAAAAGATGGTTTAACAGATTTTGTTGGTGCTACTACAGATGGTTTATATGGAGTGGTAGGGATGAATTTTATTAGCCCTCATGACAATATAAGAGCAAAAAAATCATGGTTCTTTTTTGATGATGAATATGTTTGTATGGGAGCTGGTATAGCTTCAAACGATTTTAATAATTCTATAGCTACAACTATAGAGCAAAATTTATTAAAAGGAAATGTGTATATATCGCAAAAAGGTAAAGAAACAGTTTTAGAAAACGGAAATCATATTTTGGAAAATATAGACTGGGTATATACAAATAATACCGGTTATATTTTTCCTAAAGCTACTACGGTTAAATTAAGTAACAGAATAGAATCTGGTAGTTGGTTTTCTATAAATAAACAAAGTAGTTCTTCAAAAAATATAGAAAACATAGAGGTGTTTAAATTATGGCTAGATCATGGCAAAAGACCCCAAGGAGAAAACTTATGGCTGTATCCAGGGAAAATGGATACTAAGGATGTAACCTACCAATACATTGTAGTTCCAAATGCTAAAAAAGAAAATTTAGAAAAGAAAAAAGGTATAGAAATTTTAGTGAATACATCTAAAGTACAAGCCGTAAAACATAATGACCTAGAAATAGTACAGGCTGTATTTTATCAATCTGAAAAAATAAAAATAGCTAAAAATACTTGGTTAACAATGGACTCTCCTGGAATTGTAATTTTACACATGCAAGCAGGTAAAGTTAAAAAAATAGCAATTTCAGATCCAACAAGAAAAATAGGAAAATTGCATTTAGATATTACTGGCTTAGATCATTTAGCAGTTACATTACCCAGTAAAGATAAAGCAGGTTCATCCGTAATAATTGATATAGAACAAAATAAATAGGTGTTTAATACTTAAATAGATATAATTTCATGAAAAATAGACTAAAAATTATAGTTGGTACTATACTATTCTTAGGAACATTGAGCTCCTTAGAAGCCCAAATAAAAACAGTAAAAACCAAAACGTATAAAACCGAAGCACAAAATAGTGAAGCATATAAATCAATGGCTTTTAATGGTGCTTGGTGTTGGTTTTCAGATCCAAGAGCAGTTTATTATGAGGGTAAATACAAACGTACTTATGGTGGTTGGGTAGATAATTATGGAAATATTACTATTGGGTATTATGATCATGACACTCACAATATAGAAACTAAAATTTTAAAATATGAACATGAGATAGATGATCATGATAATCCTTCTATTTTATTTGATGACGAAGGAAAATTGTTGGTATTTTTTACAAGACATGGATATGGAACATCACGTTCTCCGCATCCTATGTTTTTAATAAAATCAAAGAACCCAGAAGATATTAAAGTATGGGAAAAAGAACAGCATTTGTTTTTAAATGATGATAAAGAAAAGGAGGCCAAAAATGCCTCTATGAATCATGATTACAGCAACCCTATCAGGTTAAAATCTGAAAACGGACGCATATTTCTTTTTTGGAGAGGTATAGACGGTAAACCTGGTTATTCTTTTAGCGATGATACAGGAAATACTTGGGCTAAAGGTAAGGTTTTATACAAACCAGATCCAATTTATAGTTTTAGAAGACCATATACAAAAGTATATTCTAACGGAGATAGTAAAATTCATTTTGTATTTACTGATGGGCATCCTAGAAATGAAAAAAATAATAATATCTACTACACCTATTATGAAGACGGAACTTTTTATAAAGCAAACGGTACTAAAATTAAAGACCTGTCGGATTTACCGTTGTATCCAAACGAGTTAGATCTAGTTTATAATGCTAAAGAAGAAAAAGCAAAAGCATGGAATTGGGATGTTGCTGAAGATGAAAAAGGGAATCCAGTTCTTATGTATGCAACTTTTCCAACAGACAGCACGCATTATTATAATTATGCAAAATGGACTGGTAAGAAATGGTTAAATAATGTCCTTGTGAATTCAGGAAATTGGTTTATGAATACCAAGAAAGGTACTAAAGAAGCAGAGCAAAATTATTCAGGAGGAATGAATATTGATCATGAAAACCCTAATGAAGTTTATTTATCAGTTAAAAGAGATTCCTTTTTTGAAATAGAGAAATGGGTAACAAAGAATGATGGTAAATCATGGAAAATATATCCAGTAACCAAAAATTCTACAAAAAATAATATAAGACCATTTGCTGTTAGAGGAGCTAAAAAAGGAAATCCATTACAAGTTATGTGGATGCAGAATACAAATTATATAAACTACAGTCATGCTTCTTGGACAGGATTGTCTTTTGAGGAACGTTTTCAGAGTTCAATAAAACTAAATATTGAATCTCCTAAAATTTCAGATCCTTTAAATCCAGATCAAATACTAGATGTAATGAGACAAACTGCAGATTGGCAATTTGCAAATCCTTATAATTTAAAACGAATTTTAGAATGGCATTGGGCAACATATTTTATAGGATTACAAAGTTTGTATGATATAACAAAAGAAGAGCGTTATAAAGAAGAAATGATAAATGTTGGTAAACATGCTAATTGGCAGTTAGATCCTAAGATTTTATATGCAGATAATTTGGCTATTTCGGCTAATTGGGCTTGGTTGTATAATTTAGAGAAAGACCCAAAAATGATAGAAAATGCTAAATATGCTTTAGATATACATTTGGCTACTCGTAGGGCTTATAGAGCAGACGTTACTTTTGCAGGCAATCCTTATTTTGATGAATGGTGGACTTGGTGCGATGCCTTATTTATGGCGCCACCAGCATTTGCTCAAATGTATAAAAGTACAAACGAAAAAAAGTATTTAGACTATATGGATAGAATGTTCTGGAAAACGGCAGATTATTTGTATTTTAAAGAGGATTCTCTAATGTTTAGAGATGATCGTTATTTTGTTGATACAGCAAAAAATGATAAAAAGGTATTTTGGAGTAGAGGTAATGGATGGGTTGTTGCAGGTTTGGCAAGAATTCTAAACGTAATGCCAAAAGATTATCCTAATAGAGTTAAATATGAAACAATGTTTAAAGAGATAACATCTAAGCTATTAGAATTACAAGGTAAAGATGGTTTATGGACCGTTAGTTTGTTAGATCCAAGTTTCTTAAATAAAGGAGAAACTAGTGGTAGTTCATTCTTTGTATATGCTTTAGCATATGGTTTAAATAATGGTTTAGTAGATAAGAAGTATACAGCTCAAGTAGAAAAAGGATGGATTGCGCTATGTAACAATGTAAACAATAATGGTAGGCTTGGTAATGTGCAGCCAGAAGGGATAGATCCTAAACCATTTACAGCAAAAAACTGGCATGTTTATGCTACAGGAGGTTTTTTACTAGCAGGAAAAGAAATGTATAAAATGGAATCAAAAAAATAATGAATATAGAATTAAAAATAATTTAAACCCTTGCATTTATGAAATATATACTTTTTTTAGTTTTCCTATTTAATTTACCGTCTTTATGTAATGCACAAAAGAATCAAATTTTACTTGATAACTATTATAATAATGAAGTAAAAGGTAAAACAGAACAATCATATCACTATTTATGGGATGATGAAAAATCAACCGGTTTTTCAGAATTTGGTAAATTATTTCGTGAGGAAGGATTTACGCTGTCTTCATTAAAATTAAAGCCAAATAAACAAAATTTAAAAGATGCCAAGGTGTACATCATTGTTGATCCAGATAATAATCAAGAAGCTATAAAACCTAATTTTATGGATGCAAAAACGGCTATTATAATAGCTGATTGGGTTAAATATGGTGGTACACTTTTGATTTTAGCAAATGATTTTAATAATTGTGATTTGGATAGTTTGAATTTATTGGCAACTAAGTTTGATTTAAAATTTAATAAGGATGCACTTTATCAGGAAAAACCAAAACTGGGAAAATTTAGAAATTTTGATAGTTGTAGTTTTGTAAATCTACCTGACAATCAATTTTTTAAAGGAGTTGGTAAGATTTTTATTAAAGGATTAAGTTCTATTTCTTGTAAGAATGCCGCAACACCAGTTTTAAAAGATAAAGAAAACATTATAATTGCTCAAGCAACTTATGGTAAAGGAAAAGTTGTTGCAATTGGAGATCCTTGGCTCTATAATGAATATATTGGTCATTATAGTCTACCAACCGAATTTAACAACCAACAGGCTGCTCGGAATTTAGTAGAGGTATTAACAACAAAATGATTCTGAAACTAAATATGAAAGTAAATTTAAAGAATACCCTAATAGTTTCAGTTGTTTTTTTCTTTTCGGTAGTTTTACATGCACAGACAGATTGGAAGCAAATTAAAACCTCGAAGGATTTGGTCGAGAATTATCCTGCGATAGTAAAAAAGATGTTCGATCAATTCAATCTTGATTATTTGGGTCTAGAAAAAGTAAAAGATTCGTATCAAAAAGGGAATTTAGTGGAAGCTTGTAATCAGTTGCTTAACTATTATAAAACGAGTAATACTGGACGCGAGTTGAGAAGAATACAACCCGAAAAAACAGAAGAAATTGATGTTTCTGTAGATACTATTTTACAGAACATTTTTACCGTACAAAATGTAAAAGGACAAGTACCGTGGGGGTTAGATGGACATAGAGATTGGTATTACACAGGTCCTAATAATGATAAAGAATGGGCTTGGCTTTCCAACAGGCATAAGCAATTAGATAGTGTTTTTGAGGCGTATAATAAAACGGGAAATTCTAAGTACCTAAATTATTTAGACTTGTTTTTAAGAGATTTTATAATTAAAAGTCAACCTTATCCAGCTAAACTAAGTGGAGGAGCAATATGGAGAGGTTTGGAAGTTTGCTTCAGAAGTAAGGTATGGACACGTATTTTTTATGGATTGATTAATAATAACCAAATCTCTCCTGCAACATAGCTATTAATGTTAAGTAGTTTACCAGATCATGCCGATTACAACCGAAATTATCATAAGAAGCAAGGTAATTGGTTAACAATGGAATTATCCGGATTGGCTGAAGTTGCGGCAAAATTTCCAGAATACAAAAAGTCTAATGAGTGGATAAATTATGCTATATTGAAAATGACAGAAAGCATAAAAGATCAAGTATACTCAGATGGGGTTCAAAATGAACTAACAGCTCATTACCATTATGTAACCTGGATGAATTTTGAAGAATTTAAAACAACTTGTGAATTAGCAGGTAAAAAGCTTCCGGTATTATTTACGCAAACCCTAGAGAAAATGTGTGATTATATTGCGAAGTCAATGCGACCAGATGGTTTTGGACCATTGAACAATGACAGTGATTTAGATTATAACAGAGATGTAATTTTAAAGGCAGCCCAGACTTATAGCCGTCCAGATTGGGAATATATGGCAACAAACGGTGAAAAAGGTACAGTTCCAGATGGAGGTAATTCTTTTTTTTATCCATGGGCGGGACAATTGATATCACGAAGTAGCTATGATAAAGAAGCGCATTGGTCATTTTTTGATGTAGGTCCTTGGGGAGCAGGGCATGAGCATAGTGATAAACTTCATCTATCAGTATCAGCCTATGGTAAAGATCTATTGGTAGATTCTGGGAGGTTTGCCTATTCAGGGAAGTGGCTAAAAAATTTAGGGCATATGCCTTGGGAAGTGAAGGACACAATACGGTTCTTATAGACCATAATGGACAATCTGCAGGCCCCGCTATTGCATCGGCAGCATTAGATCATCATAGTTATAAAATTGTAGATGCTTTTGATTTTGCAACTGGTTCGTTTGATAGATATAAGAACATTAATGGAAATGTAAAACATCAACGTTCTGTATTATATGTTCGTGGAGATTTTTGGGTAGTAGTAGATAGGATAATAACGGATAGATCTAGAAATATTGAAACACTATGGCACTGGCATCCTGATTGTATTGTAGAAAAAGAGGAATCAGTAGTTCAAACAAATAATACAGAAGGAAATTTAGCAATTATTCCTGTTGGGCAACATAATTTTAAAATTAATCTAATTAAAGGACAGGAAAAACCCAACATTCAAGGATGGTATAGCTCCATGTACAATTTGTTTACTCCAAATATTACAAGTATCTATAGCACGGATATTAATACCAGTTCTACTTTTGTGTGGATACTTCAACCTTCCAAAAGCAAAATATCTTTATTGAAAGCTAAAATTATTTCAGACAATGAAAAGGCCGTAAAGATAAAAGTGAAATCAAAAAATCATGACTATAAAATTACCATACCTTATTATAGCAGCGAGGGTATTAGTTTTGTGAAAAAGTAAGTTTATCAATAAAATTAGACTTATGCAGATTGGTAAAGAGAATAACTTATAAAGGATAAAAGAGGATTTGTGCTAAATATATTTAAAGGTTTTATAAAAATAATAAAATTTTAAGTCTGAGGTTATATGTGATAAAAGCAAGGGTTTGGTAATTCTATAAAATTGAACAGATAGCTTGGTATAATTAATGAATCGCAACGTTTTGTTGATTTATCATATTGAAACAAAGCGAATTTAAGAATATGTGAGGATTGTCAGATGTAGTACGAACCTTGAGTTATTCTGTATTCCTCTCTCAATTTTACACTAGTAATGTTTGTAACCAAGGCAATAGACGTCCATCATATTATTGTTTAATTTGTTGAGAGATTTATGTGGATAAATCATGGTTACGTATTTATTGATAAAATCTGTTAATTCTTTATTTTATTAAGCTTTTTTCCAATTAAAGACGAATAATAATATTGGTATCCGTTCCAATCTACTGATAATGATTTAACAGAAGCATTCCGCCACATCATTGTCCCTTGAATTTCATTTCTTACTCATAAATTATTTGATTAATCCCTTTTAACGTTTAAGAATACCTGTGAAATTAGTACAGCGTTTGAGATCTTATATCAGAATGAAATAAAAGTTCTTCATATATAATAATCATGCTTGTAACTATTTTATGTTAAGAATAATTGTGTTTTGAATGGTTAAATCAATTGTCATAGACCCAATAAGTGCCTTTGTCTTCGCTAAATCAATGAAAACCATTACTACATGCAAGTTTATTTTTGTTTGTATGCTAAATAAGAAATCCAAACCTGGTCTAAACGAGGAAACTGTTCTTTTTATAGAAAGTATATTCTTTTTTCTAATAATCTAGGACTTAATTGGAATATATAGTTCTCCTTAGTTTTGTTTTAAATGGACTCTAGAATTATTTAATTTTACGTTTTTTTTTTACAGAATATATTCTAATTTTCGTTTTCCTACAACTCTGAAGCTTGTAATTTGTTGTTCTACTTAATTTAGCATATCTACCTTCTTCAATATGATAACTCAACTTATTGTTTAGGTTTTTATTTTGTAAAATATATTTTAGTTTTCTTGTTAATCCATAGCGTATTCTCTTTAAAATAGGGTGTTTGATATAAAATTATAAGTATTTGATACGCATTTATAAGGGAAATATGTGCATGTAAGATACATTTACAATACTATTAACCAATACAATTTAATATGAAGAATAAGTTACTAAATCGTAATTACATAGTAATTACGTTAATTTGTCAACTACTTTTTACAGGTGTATTAAATGCACAAACATCTGGAGAAAAAATAACTATTGGAGGAAAAGTCACTGATGTAGATAAGGTACCAATAGCCTATGTAAATGTCCTGGAAAAAGGGACTAAAAAGGGAGTGTTAACTGATTTTGACGGTAATTTTAAACTTGTAGTCACTAAAGGAAAAACTGTTGTATTTTCTTATATGGGATTTAAAACTATAGAAAAGGTTATTTCAAAAGGTGGAGATTTATCTATAATAATGACGGAAGAAGCAGGTAAGCTTGATGAAGTAGTTATTACCGCTTTAGGTATTAAGAGAGAAAGAAAAGCTTTGGGATATTCGGTACAAGAGATTAAGGGAGAGGAGATCGCGTTATCTGCTGACCCAAATATTGTAAATGGATTAGCTGGTAAGGTTGCAGGAATGTATGTAACAGGAGGTACGTCTGGTATGGGGGGGTCTTCAAATATTACTATTAGAGGTAATTCTAATTTAAGTGGTAATAATCTTCCATTATTTGTTATTGATGGTATTCCATTATATAATGAAGAAGTAGATAAGCAATCTTTTTGGGATGCATGGAATACGAAAGGAACTGTAGATTTTGGAGATCCAATATCAAAAGTGAATCCAGAGGATATAGCTGAAATTTCAATATTAAAGGGTGCAGGTGCAACCGCGCTATATGGTTCTCGAGCGTCAAATGGTGTTATTCTTATTACAACAAAACAAGGAGATGGTGTTAAACAAGGTATTGGTATTACTTATACTCTTAATGCAATAGCTTCTAATCCTGTAATAGAGGCAGAATTTCAGCAAGAATATGGAGCTGGTCAAAATGGTCAATATGAATATACAGGTAACAGAAATGATGCGGGTGTAAATGAGTATACACAATATTCTTGGGGACGTAAGTTTGATAAAAATTTATTTATACCACAATTTCGATCTCCAGTTGTAAATGGGGTTATTGTTCCTGTTCCATGGGTAGCACATCCAAATAATGTTGACGATTTTTTACGTACAGGTTTAAATTTAGAGCATAATTTAGCGCTTAGTTTTAATGGTAAATCGGGTTATGGACGTGTATCTTTAAGAAGTGCAAATGAGTCAGGAATGGTTCCTGATACCGATGAGCAACGAACTAATTTAAACGCAAGTTTTCTTGGTAATTTAACTGATAAATGGAAAGTAGAAACGAATGTAAGTTATAGTGAGTCTGGAAGTGATAATAGAGTTCCTGGATGGGGGAATGGTGTTACTCAAAACCTTATGAGAATGCCTTCTAATTTTGATATGAAGTATATTAATTCTGTACCTCATAAAAATTTAGATGGGTCTATGAATAAGTTTACAGGGTTTGATAATCCATACTGGTCTTTAAAAGAAGATTTTTCAAGTTACCAAAGACGAGGATTTAGCGGAAGAGTTGGTTTGCGTTATGAAATTATGGAGGATGTTGAAGCAAGAGTATCAATATCTAAAAACTATAGTAATGTAGATAATAGAAGCTTTGGGCAGATTGATTTAGCTGTCGCTAAATCTGGAGATTTTTTTGATGATGGTGACTATAGTATAGGAACAAGAGCTTATTCTGAAAACAATTATGACTTTAGTCTTTTTGGAAGTAGAGAATTAACAGATCTGTTAGACCTATCATTTACAGTTGGCGCTAATAAAAGAGAAACGTACTCATCAAATTGGAGAGCAAGTGTTTCTGAACTAGCTACGCCAGATATAGCTGCATTAAGCAATGGTTTGGGTACTAAAAATATTAGACAGTCTTATTCAGAAAAAGAAACACAAAGTGTTTTCGGACTTCTTTCTTTTGGGTATAATGACTATTTATATTTAGATATAACAGGACGTAACGATTGGTCATCTACATTACCTTCTGAAAATAGATCTTATTTTTATCCGGCTGTGTCATCATCTTTTTTACTAACAGAAGCATTTGATATAAAATCGGAGACACTTAGGTTTCTTAAATTAAGAGCAAGTTGGGCACAAGTTGGTAGTGATACATCTCCATATCAATTAACAGGTACTTATGGGTCTCAATTGGATTGGAATGGTAGACAAACAAACGCATATACTACAACACTTCCAGCGCTTGGTTTAAAACCGCAACGAACCAATTCTATTGAGTTTGGTACCGAAATAAATATGTTTAATAATAGGTTGAATTTTGATATTGCTTATTATAAAACGAATACAAAAAATCAAATTGTAACCGTTGGAATTCCAAGAACATCAGGAGTAGGAAGAGCTACAATTAATGCCGGAAATGTACAAAATAAAGGTATAGAGTTTATGGTTAACGGAGCACCTATTAAAACAAAGGATTTTCAATGGAACATTATTGTAAATGCGGCTAAAAATGAAAACAGATTGGTGGAGTTATCAGATGAAGTATCATTTATAAGAACGGGATGGCACAGTCTTGAAACAAGAGTAACAGCAGGTGAAAAATATGGAGATATTTATGGGTATAGTTTTATGACCAATCCTGATGGAAGAAAAATTATTCAAGATGATGGTAGGTACTATCGCTCACAAGATTATCCAAACACAGATTGGGATCAATATCTTGGTAATGCACAACCTAATTGGGTAGGAGGATTAACCAACTCTTTTAGATACAAAAACTTTAGAGTTAGTACTACGATTAATGCTAGATTTGGTGGTGTTGTTTATTCTCAGTCTAATGCCGATAATGCTAAATATGGATTGTTAAAAGAAACAGTAGGTTTAAATGACAGAGGTATAGAAAAACGTTTACCCGTATCTCAAGGTGGAGGTGTTAGAGCAGATGGAGTTAAAGAAGTAAAAGATTCTAGCGGTAATGTAACTGGGTATGTTGAAAACGACACATACTTAGAAGCTGAAACATATTATAATTGGTTAGGAGGAATTCATGAAGCACACCTTTTTGATGCGAGTTATATTAAATTACAGCAAGTTACTTTAACGTATCAATTTCCAAAAGAAATACTAAAACCTCTTAAACATATTCAAAGAGCCTCCTTATCCTTATCAGGATATAATTTAGGAGTTCTTAAAAGTAGCATTCCAAATGTTGATCCAGAAGTATCCTTAGGACGTAGTAATGCAGGACAAGGGCTAGAAAATGGTGCACTGCCAGCAGCTAGAAGAATAGGTTTTAGGTTAAATGTTGAATTTTAAAAATAAAGAATTATGAAAAATATTATATATATATTAATATGCTCTCTTGGAATTCTGTCCTGTACAAAAGAGTTTGATGAAATGAATATTGACCCTAATAATCCCGTTAGTGCAACTTCATCATCAATATTGTTACAAGCGCAAAGAACAATTACTCATACTTTATTAGATGATAATGATGTTTTTTCTGTACTAGGTTGGACACAATATCAAGGCCGCAATGGTTACAATGAGCAAACCTATGATTATAATTGGAATACGGATAGAATTTTTAATAGTGTTAATCTTGTTTTGAATGATATAGAGCTTTTAAGAATACAAGCAATTAAACAAAATCATAAAAATTATGAAGGTATTGCTATGATAATGAAAGTATGGATATTTGCTAACTACACAGAAATGTATGGGGATGTTCCATATAGTGAAGCTCTAAAAGCCTTTTCAGATCGTCTTCTTTATCCTAAATATGATACACAAGAAAGTATTTATAAAGATCTTGTATTACAGTTAAAAGAAGCGGAAGCAAAACTAGATATTGATCCTTCTGCAGCAAGAGTAGATGATGGGTCAGATCTTTTTTGCCAAGGTAATATGTTAAAATGGAAAAAGTTTGCTAATTCATTAAGAGCTAGATTATATCTAAGGATGTCTGAAGCGGACAATGCAATCGCAAAAGCTGGTTTAGAAGAAATATTTGGTGATATTACTACATATCCAATTCTAGAAAAGAATGATGACAATGTAGGTGTCAAGTTTATAGAAGAAAGCTCTGGAGTAAATACAGCTACATTTGTTCAACAAAGTAGATCTGGAACACAACGATTTGCGGGAGATTTAATTGTTGATTTGCTTTGTGCTAATAATGATCCACGACGTACTATTATGTTAAATGCTACTCAGCAATCTATTGATTCTGTAAAGGCAGGAAAATGGACTGATTATGAATACACAGGTACTCCACCCAATACGTTATCTCCAATAGTTTCTTTTAAAGAATCGGAAGTTTCAATGGTAGGAGAAGCTATAACATTTGATTTTTATCGCCCAATTGATATTATATCTTATGCAGAGGTGTTATTTATTAGAGCAGAAGCAGCAAGTAAGGGGTATAATGTTGGCGGAACCGCTAAAGAGTTTTACGAAGCAGGTATAGTAGCATCTATGAATAAATGGGGCGTTTCAGATTCAACTTTAATAGACCAATATATAATTGAAAATTTTGCTGCTTATGATGCCAGTAAGGCCAAAGAGCAAATTATAAATCAAAGATATATAGAGCAGTTTCATCAGTCTCTAAATACATTTGCCATGATAAGACGTTCTAGTTATCCGGTACTTAAATGGGATGCTGTAGGGTTTGCTCAAGATTATGGTTTTCCAGATAGAATACCTTATAGTTTCAATCAAAAAGGTGAACGCAATTTTTCAGATGAAGGTGTTGTACAAAACCTTTGGGGTAATTTGTGGTTTGCAAAAGGTGTTACGGTTAATCAAAATTCTTCCTACACTACACCTGCTATTTATAAATTTAAGAATTAAAAAATATACAATATGAAAAGTAAATTAATTAAAAGTTTTTGTTTGTTTACCATAGCAATAACTTCACTAGTTTCTTGTGACGAGTATGAAGATTATGATCTTAGTGCACCTACGCCAATTGTTGAGTTTGATTTGTCGGTTGATGGTTATACGGCCACCTTTACTAACAAATCTCAAAATGCAACACATTATTTATGGGAGTTTGGAGATGGTTTTACCAGTTTAGATAAAAATCCAACTTATACTTTTGAAGTACCTGGAGATAGTATACAAATAAGATTATCAGCATTCACAGAAGGTTACTATAGCGCAGATTTTAGTGTTGCTTATATCGATTTAGTAGGAAAAACGGGTAGTGCAAGTAATTTTGTAGGAGATTATGAAGGGTTAATTGCTCCAGCTGAAGGGGAGAGTCTACCTTTTTCAACCACAACTACAGCTGTAGCCGGGGAAGAAGCTATTATGTTTGGAAATTTATTAAAGGCAAATAGATTGCAATATGAAAGTTGGGGATATTTAAATTCTAAAGGTACCGATGATTTTGCTAAAATTATTTTTAAAGAAAATGGAGTAATAGAGATTCCTTTGCAATATATGTATCATTTAGACGGAAATGGATATGTAGATAACGTTTATATTGTGGGAAAAGGAAGTTATAGGGCAGATACAGGGGCTATATCCTTAGAATATATAGAATTATTTGAAGGTGATGGGTTAGACTGGGATGGTAAAACTATTACAGAAAAAGTGATAATAGCTAGAAAACAATAAATAGATTTTGATTAACAGTTTGAGTTAGAATTGAGCAGGACTAAATAGTTTATTTTTTTCCTGCTCTTTTTTTTAACAGGCTGATATAGGTTTTTTAAAGTTTTAAAATTTAAAATAAAATAATTTTTGGAGAAGAAAAGATATAAATTGAGTATAACATATAAATTTAATTAGTTCTATAAATTCGAAAATGGATAATATTAATAAACACAATTATAAAATGTCAATTAAACAAAAACTCTTTATTTTATTTATCGGAATAAATTTAGTGTCATTTAATTTACTGGCACAAGAATCTATTTCTATAGTGCCTTACCCTAAAGAAGTTAAAATTTTAAATGGGTATTTAACCTTTTCTAAGAGTATTAAAATAGCTACATCAGAAAAAGAATTAGAACCTGCAACTAAGTTAATTGCAAAAGACTTACAAACCCTTTATCAATTTTCTTCTACTGTAAAAAAAAGGAAAGGAGATGTCTTACTAAATTATGACTTTACTTTAGAAGAAGAAGCGTACACTATAGAAATTAACAATAAACAAATCGTAATTAGCGGAGGTAGTTACAATGCGGTTTGCATGGGAACAACTTCTTTATTACAACTAGCAAAATTAAAAGATGGTAAGTTAGAATTTCCATTATGCACAATTAAGGATTTTCCAAATTCCTCTTACCGTGGTTTTATGCTAGATGTAGCTAGGCAATGGCATAACATTGCTACGGTAAAACAAGTGATAGATCTTTGTAGATGGTATAAAATTAGATATATGCAATTTCATTTAACGGATGATCAATCGTTTACTTTTCCATCAACTACTTATCCTAAATTAGCAACTGCTAACCGTCATTATACTTTAAAAGAATTAAAGGATTTAGTGTCTTATGCAGAAGCACGTGGCGTAACAATAATTCCAGAATTTGATGCCCCAGGTCATACGCAAGCCATGCGAAAAGCAATGCCAGAATTATTTGGGGAATCGAGATTAGGTGTTATAAATATGGCTGATGAACGTGTGTATACTGCAATGGAAACTATTATGGAAGAAATGATGGATGTATTTTACACATCGCCATATTTTCATATAGGAGCTGATGAAGCATGGTTAGGTGAGTTTGAAAAAAGAGATGAAACTAAAGCATATATAAAAAAGAAAGGATTTGATAATGCACATGATATCTACTTAGATTTTATGGTGCAAATGCATTCTATTGTAAAGAAGAACAATAAAAAAACCTTAATTTGGGAAAGCTTTGCAGGAGATGGAAGTAGAAAAGTAAAGATTCCAAAAGATATAATCGTATTTGCATGGGAAACGGCATATCAACGTCCAGAAAGTTTATTGAAAAATGGATATTCTATAATTAATGCTTCATGGAAACCAGCTTATGTGACGCCAGGGTTTAGATGGAATACAGATTATATTTATAAATGGAACCTTCATCGATGGGAAAATCATTGGAATGCAACTCCGGCATATCATAACCCAATTCAACTTGATGAAAGTGAACCAATTTTAGGCGGACAAATGTGTTCTTGGGAAATGAGTGAAGAACAACAAATTCCTAGTATTCATAATCGTGTACCCGCTATTAGTGAAGTGTTTTGGAATGGTGATAACAAACAAAAATATGCCCATTATCATAAACGTTATCTACAGACGGATGCACAGTTTAATCAATTAATATTTCCTGTAACAGTGGTAAAAGAAGGTTTTACCGAGCCCAATTATGAAGGAATCTATTATAATAGAGAAAATAAGTTTGGAGATGTTGCATCGCTCACATTTAATCCAAACATACCAAATACAAAAATAACATATACCACAGATGGAAAGATGCCAACTAAAGACTCTAATCCATTGCCTTCAACCTTAAAAATAGATAAAGATTTTAAGGCGAAATTAGGTGTTTTTGATAAAAAAGGAAATAGGTTGGGATATAAATTGATCAACTACCAATTAAATCCTATTGTACCTACTGTAAAAGGAAATACTTTGGCATTAAGAGATACAATTATTAGTAGACCTAAGGTAGAATTTATTGGTAATGTTACGCTTTCTTTTCAGTTACTAAAAAAAGAGAGTGAAATTCGATATACTACTGATGGGAGTAGACCTTCTTTAACTTCCCCATTATATAATAATCCTATACTTATTGATAAACCTCAGGTAGTAAAAGCGGTTTGTTTTTATAATAAGAAACCTGTAGGATTAATGTATGAATCTAAATTTATTAAAAAAGATTTTGAGAAAAATATAACGATGGGTAAAAAAGTGACTTCACCTGAAAATAAAAACAGCCCAATTTATGGAATGAATAAAGCTGTGGATGGTTTTGTTGATAAAGATGCCTTCTGGGATTCTCAAGGTGGTCCTTCAGGAATAATTGTTGATTTAGAAAAACGTACTACTTTAAAAAAGGTGGAATTGTTTACATATTGGGATGGCAGGAGATATTATCAATACAACATAGAATTATCTATTGACGGAAAAAAATGGATAAAAGTAGTAGATCGTTCCGATAATAAAGAGAAAGCTACAGAGCAAGGGTATGTTGATGAGTTTTTAGAACAACAGGCCAGATATATTAAAGTAAATATGTTGCATAATAGTGCAAATCCATCCATGCATATTGTTGAATTAAGAGCTTATTAAAAAGATAAAACATGAAAAAAATACTGTACCTATGCTTACTATGTTATTGTATTTGTCCAAAACTTAGTTTTGGACAAACCCCTGTAGATTATGTAGACCCTTTTATAGGAACTCATGATTCTAGACCGTTATTATTTCCTGGAGCCACATTGCCTTTCGGAATGGTGAAAATAAGTCCAGATAATCAAAAGTCAAATTGGAAAGCAGGACATGACTATGCTATTAAAAACATTGCAGGGTTTAATTTTGTACACGACTATCACTTATCTACCTTTTATGTGCTTCCTGTTACGGGGAAAATTCAAACTCAACCTGGTACGGAAGATCATCCAGAATTAGGGTATCGATCTAGAATTTCTAATGATAGAGAAACAGCAACACCCGGATATTATTCTGTTTACTTAGAAGATTATGATATTACGGCAGAAGTTTCTGCAACTACAAGGGTAGGAGTGCAGCAATATACTTTCCCAGAGTCAGAAGAATCTGCGGTAATGTTTGATTTTCAAATTCCTTATGAAGATCCAGGCGAAGTGCTAGAAGTAATGGTAAACAAGGTTAGCGATACCGAAATTGAAGGATATATTAAAGTTATGGACAGACAGAATAATGGGGTAACCATTATGCTTCAAAATGACTATTATCTTTATTTTGTAACACGAACAGATACGCCCTTTGATAGTCTTAGCGGTTGGCAAGATGAAACGAAGTTTGAGGATATATCCAAGTTTACAGGAGCTGGGGATGTAGGTTGTTATTTAAGGTACAAAACGAATAAAGGACAAAAAATTAATGTGCATACCGCCTTGTCTATGGTAAGTACAGATCAGGCACGATTAAATTTAAATACAGAAACTAATAACAACAAATTTGCTTTTCAAAAATATAAAAAGGATGCCAGAAAAATTTGGAACAACTTATTAGGTGCCATAAAGATTGAAGATGATAATGAAAATAATAAAAAGAAGTTTTATACCAACCTTTATAGAACGTATTGTGCAAAAACAATATGGAGTGATGTAAATGGGCAGTGGGTAGACATGAATGAAGAGGTGGTAGAAGGAAAGCCAGGGCTTAATGTATATGGCGCTGATGCTTTTTGGGGGATGAAATGGAATCTTAATGGACTTTGGTCTTTAGTAACTCCGTCCATTACCAATTCATGGGTAAACTCTTTGTTAGAAATATATAAAAGAGGCGGTTGGCTTCCTAAAGGCCCTAATGCAGGAGAGTATTCTGCTATTATGACTTCTTCTCCCGCGGTTTCATTTATTGTTGCTGCCTACATGCAAGGCATACGCGATTATGATGTAGAATTAGCGTATGAAGCTATTGTAAAAATAATGAAAACGCCTGGAGAAGTGCATAAAAGCAATGGTTTTGTAGGAAACCGCTGGCTAAAACCTTATATGGATTACGGTTATGTAGCAAGTGAAAGTGGTCCTGCTTCTAATACAATGGAACTTGCTTTTCAGGATTGGTGTGTAGCACAAATGGCAAAAGATTTAGGTAAAATGGAAGATTATGACTATTTCTTAAAACGATCATCTAGTTATAAAAATCACCTAGATCAAAAGGAAACTTATGCAAGGATAAAAAGTTCAACAGGCCAATGGATAGCTCCTAATAATCCGTTTTCTTCAAAAGGATTTATAGAAGGTAACGGATGGCAATATACTTTCTATGCTCCTCATGATGTGCAAAGTATTATTAACTTTTTAGGGAAAGATAAGTTTTTAGAGCGATTAAATTGGGGGTTTACCAATTCTAAAGAATCTAAATTTAATGCAACAGGAGATCGTTATGCAAAGTTTCCTATCAATCATGGAAATCAACCTAATATGCAAGCAGCATTTCTTTTTAATTATGCAGGACAGCCGTGGCAAACACAACATTGGGTTCGTGAAATTTTAAATATATATTATGGAGATACACCAGAAGACGGATGGCCAGGTGATGAAGATCAAGGGCAAATGGGAGCATGGTATGTAATGAGCTCTTTAGGCTTGTTTCAAATGCAAGGTGGTTGTGGAATACAGCCAATTTTCGATTTAACTGCACCATTGTTTAAGCAAGCTACTGTAACATTAGAAAACGGTAAAAAGTTAAAGATTATAGCTAAAAATAATAGTGATACTAATTATTATATTCAGTCTGCGAAATTAAATGGTAAACCTTTAAACAAAACCTGGATTTATGTTTCTGATATTCAAAAAGGAGGAACAATTGAATATGTTATGGGACCAAAACCTAACAAGCAATGGGGTATTAGTGAGTTGCCGCCGTCAATATCGAAGCCAGGAGCATGGAATAATGAAAATGACAAAGGTTTTGTAATTAGTGCAGACGGTTTGAATGATGCTGAAAAAAATAATTTTATGACAGAGATAAGCGTTCAAATCAAGGCCAAGATTAACAAAGGAATAATTAGATATACTTTGGATGGGTCTGTACCTATAGCATCTTCAAAAAAATATAATGAACCGTTGGCCTTTAGTGAAACAGTTGTACTTAATGCAATGGTTTTTGATCTTAATGGAAAACCTATCAGTACTCTAAGAAAAGCCAAGTTTGAAAAGATTGATTATGAAGAGAATTTGACTTTTCATCAAGAGACTAAAGCTTCTGTTTCTAACAAAGGATATGAATCTTCATATGCCGTTGACGGCTTTGTTGATAAAGAGAAATTTTGGGATGCATCACCATATCCGCAAAGTTGGCAAGTTAAATTGGCAGAAGTTACTACAATTAGCAAGGTGCACTTGTTTACTTATTGGGATGGTTATAGAAGTTATGCTTATACTATTGACGCTTCTGATGATGGTGAAAATTGGAAAAAAATTGTAGATGCTTCTACAAATAAAACAAAAGCAACCGAAAAAGGATATGTTCACAAAATAAAACCAATCAAAGCAAAATATTTTAGAGTAAATATGATAAAAAACAATGCGAATATTGGTGTACATATTGTAGAGTTCAGAATTTACTAAAATATTCCATTTTTTAGATGTTTTATTCTAGTTAGTCTTGTTTATGTCAATAAACATAGGGGTTTGTAATTATATTATAAGAATATGATACGCTATTATAATTGAAAAAGAACATCTAATCTTACATTTACATCAGTAATAATTAAAAAAAAATATATTTCTAAATGGATAAAAATATTACAATAATTATTTGAACTAGTGTTAAGACTTATCTCATACATTCCTTTTTTTTTAGTTTATATAAGGAGTGTATTTGATAAGTTTAAATTCAATTAATTCTAAATTTTTTAATCTACACATACGCCAAAAAATACTAATTAACCTATTTATGATAAAATTATTAAAACCAATTTTAGTCCTTTTATTACTTACAGCTTGTAATCAGAAGAAACAAGAAACACAAGCAGAAAAATCGGCCTACGCGTTAGCGAAACGAATTATGCCAGAACGTAATTCAGAGTTTATTTTTAAAGAAATTACTGCTACTAAAGATAAAGATGTATTTGAAATTAGTACAGAAAAAGGTAAAGTACTTATAAAAGGAAATAATTCGGTGGCAATGTCATCTGGTTTAGATTGGTATTTAAGTAAATACTGTAACTCACAGACGTCTTTAAATTACAATCAAATAGAGTTGCCAGAGACATTACCTGTAATATCAGAAGTTATAAAAGTAGAAACTCCTTTTAACTATAGGTATTTTTTTAACTATTGTACTTATGGTTATACAATGCCTTGGTGGGATTGGGAACGATGGGAACAGATGATAGATTATATGGCACTTAAAGGAGTTAATATGCCTTTAGCCATGATTGGTCAAGAAGCTGTTTGGCAAGAAGTATTTAGAGATATGGGGATGCCTGATGAAAAAATTAATGAATTTTTTGTAGGTCCGGCTCATTTACCTTGGGGATGGATGGGAAATATAGATGGTATGGGAGGTCCTTTACCTGATAATTGGATTAAGCAAAGAAAAGAACTACAAATAAAGGTTTTAGAGCGTATGCGTTCTTTGGGGATGAAGCCAGTATTACAAGCGTTTACGGGGCACGTTCCAGAATCTTTAAAGGAATTATATCCAGATGCTAATATTTTTCAAATAGAAGATTGGGCAGGTGTAGACGGTACTTACTTTTTAGATCCTACCGACAAATTATTTCAAGAAATTGGGACTGCTTTTATTAAAAAACAAACAGAAATGTATGGTACAGATCATTTGTATGATGCAGATTGTTTTATAGAAGTGAACCCACCATCTAAAGATCCAGAGTTTTTGCAGCAGGTAAGTAAAAGTGTGTATCACTCTATGGCACAGGCAGACCCTGAGGCTACTTGGGTTTTACAAGGATGGTTTTTCTTTTTTAAGAAAGATTTTTGGACAAAAGAAAGAGGTAGCGCCTTTTTAAATGGTATACCTCAAGACAAAGTTATTGTGTTAGACTTGTATGGTGAAAAAAATCCTACTTGGAATAAAACGGATGCTTTTTACGGTCAGCCTTGGGTTTGGAATGTTATCTGTAACGAAGACCAGAAAGTAAATATGAGTGGAGATTTAGAGGTAATGCAAGAGCAATTTCAAGAAGCTTTTAAATCAGAAATCAATAATAATTTACAAGGAATTGGTGTTATACCAGAAGGATTAGGATACAATCCAATAATACAAGATTTTATTTTTGAAAAAGCATGGAACCAAAAAGAGGTTAATGTAAAAGAATGGGTTAGTTCTTATGCTTCAAATAGATATAACACTAAAAATGAGCATGCAATTAAAGCATGGAACTTTTTAGAAGAATCTGTTTATCGCAGAACTAGAACGTTATGGTCTCCATTAATTACTACACCACGTTTAATGATTTTTGAAGAAGGAAGTGAAGAAGATATTAGACACGTAAGAAAAGATTTTAAAATAACAGCAGAAGATCCTTTTGCTTGGGATTTTAATGTCTATAAAATGGCTAGCGCAGCAGATAATCTTTTAGCGGCAAGTGAAGAGTTAAAAAATAAGGATACATATAAGTTTGATGTGGCTAATGTATATAGAGAACTATTATTTAGTTTAACGCACAAGGTTATTAATGATGTTAGTGTTTCTTATCAGGAAAAAAATATAGAACAGTTTAATAATGCGTCTATAACTTTATTAAAACTTCTAAATGATTTGGAGGCAATTACAGGTACTAATGAAAACTTTTTATTAGGTAAATGGATAAAAGATGCTAGAAGTTGGGGTGTTACAGAAGCAGAGCAAGATTATTATGAATGGAATGCACGTACAATTGTAACTATTTGGCAGCCTTACCCAGAAGGTGGTTTAAGAGATTATGCCGGTAAACAATGGAACGGCCTATTTTCTGGATATTATAAACCTAGATGGCAACTATTTATTAATCATTTAAGTAAATCTCTAAAAGCAAATACTCCATTTAACCCTAAAGAATTTGATAATGAGGTGAGAGTATTAGATTATAAATGGACTAAAAGTACAGATTCATACCCAGCCACAGTTACTGGAGATGCAGTTTTAGTAGCTAAAAGATTGCAGAAAGAATATGCTCACTTTTTTAAAAAATAAAGAATGATACATAAAAATATAATATATAGGTTTTTACTCTTGTTTCTTTGTGGGGTTGTTAGTTGTAGTTCCTTTAAAAGAGAAGAAATTAATACAAGTATAGCAGTTATTCCTGTTCCGAAAGAGATTATTAAGAAAAATGGAAGTTTTAATTTTACCAACTCAACATCCATTGGTGTAGAAGATGAAAGTTTATTACCTATTGCAAATATTTTAGCAGAATATTCTAAAAGAATTACAGGTACAGGTATTACTGTTACAAAAGAAATAAAAGCCAATAATAGTATTGTTTTAAAATACAATAAAGATTTAGATAATAATACACATACGGTTGTTGTTGATAAAAAGGTAATCTTAGAAGGTAATTCTTATAGTGAATTAACAAATGCGGTAGCTACTTTAACTCAATTAATTAAAGTAGATGAAAAAGGTGCTTACATATCTTATGTAGCTATAAAAGACAATCCAGATTTGGATTTTAGGTCTGTAATGTTAGATTTGGCTAGATTTTGGCATCCAACAGAAACCATAAAAGAAACAATAGATTTATTGTGGTTGTATAAAATACCATATTTACATCTTCACTTAAGTGATAATAGTAGATTTACTTTTCCTCTTAAAGATTTCCCTAAAATTAATAAAACCAATAGTAAAGGTGAAAGAGAATATTATACAAAAGAGGAATTAAAAGATATTGTACAATACGCAAAAGATAGAGGTATAGCTTTAATACCAGAAGTGGATTTACCAGGTCATTCTTCTATTTTATGGCAAACATATCCAGAAACTTTTGGAAGTTTTAAACCTAAAACGAATAAGCCTGAACAATTATATGTTATAAATATAGCTAAAGAAAAAACGTACGAAGCGGTAAATACTATTATAAAAGAATTAGCTTCTGTGTTTTACACTAGCCCGTACATCCATGTTGGAGGAGATGAGGTTTATTTAGAAAACCTTAAAAAGGCACCAGAATACCAAAATTATACTAAAAAGAATGGTTTGACAGCTGCAGAAAAAGGAAATGCTAATGAGCTTTTTTGTCATTTTATAAATAAAATGAATCAAATGGTAAAAGCAACAGGTAAAAGTACTATTGCTTGGGAAGGTTTTCATGGCACAGGAGCTGGAAGTGTAACAATAGATAAGGATATTACAATTGTAGTTTGGAACACCACCTATAATAACCCTAATAATTTATTAAAAAATGGCTATAAGGTTATAAACTCCACTTGGATTCCTTGGTATATGGTTGGAGCAATGAATTTAGCACCTTCTATAGATAGAGCTTACAACTGGGAAGTTACTAATTGGGAACATTGGAACAAAAGTATCAAAGAGGTTAATGTTGAAGAAAATCCTAATATTATAGGTGGACAAATATCTTATTGGGAGCAAAATCATTTTAAAGTTATTCCTGTTTTAAAAGACAGAGTTCCTGTTCTTGCAGAGCGTTTATGGAATACAACAGCAACTAAAAAACTTAAAGATTTTAAAAAGGATCTTAGTACTAGTAATAAATTATATTCTAAGTTATTTAGACCAATTTCTAGTACGGATAAGAATTTAATTTCTAGTGATGATTTAAAGTTTACATCCCCTGCAGAGATAGTTTTAGATAGTCCTAAAGATGCTAGTTATTCATGGGCTTTTTCGAAATCTTGGGATGTACCTTCTAAGACTGAGATGTCTTTATACAAAGAACCAATTAAGTTAGCAGAAAGTGGTGTGTTAACAATTCAAAAAAGAGATGAATTTGATAATGTTATTGGATACTCAGAGCAAAAATATTATCAAAAAGTTATACCAGCATACAAATATAAAGTTTACGGACCTGCTCCTATTAAAGGATGGAATGCTATTCCTAATTTTAACGAAATTCCATTAATGAGAGAGGGAGTTACTGCCAAAACAACTAAAGAACGGCTAGATGAAATTAATGGTCAACTGTTTGCAAAAGTAAAATCAATAGGGCATATAGATACTCGTTTTAGAGGTATTTATAATCCATATGCTATAGAGTTGACGGGTAAGATTTCTATTGATAATACCGATAAGTATACCATAAAACTGCAAACGCATGATGGTTTAGGAAATATTTATATAGACGATAAATTGGTAGCAAAAGGTACAGAATTTAAAAATAAACCTGAAGAATTTAAAATACAATTAAGCGCAGGTATACATAATTTAAAGATAGAATATTTCTATCAGCAAATTCAAAATCAATTAAACATTATGTACAGAACAAAAGAGATGCAAGATTTTGAACCTTTTGAGAATTTAGTACAACCTTTAAATAATTTAGATTAATTTTTTTTAGATGAATAAAAGTATTTGTAAAGCATTTTTAATGGTTGTAATAATAACTCTAAGTTCTTGTGCCAAAGAAAAGACTGCCTATGAAAAAGTAAAGGCATCTAAGCCCAATATACTTTTTATAATGGCAGATGATTTAGGGTATGGAGATTTAGGCTGTTACGGGCAGGATGTAATAAAAACACCTAATATAGATAAGTTAGCATCTCAAGGGTTGCTTTTTACGCAGCATTATGCTGGAGCTACCGTGTGTGCTCCGTCTAGAAATAGTCTAATTACTGGTCAACATATGGGGCATACAACTATAAAGTCTATGGAGAAACCTTTAAAGTCAGAAGATGTTACTGTGGCAGAATTACTTAAAAGCAGTGGCTATACCACAGGTGTTATTGGTAAATGGGGTTTAGGTAATGTTGGTACTACAGGTTATGCTAACGATCAGGGTTTTGATTATTCCTATGGATATTATGATCAAATTAGGGCTCATAATTATTATCCAGATTATTTATGGGAAAACGGAGAAAAGTACCCTTTAAAAAATAAAGTAATTTATGTTACAGATAGTACTAATTATGCCGTAGGTATTGGTAGTGCTGCTGTAGAGAAGCTAGAATATTCTAATGATCTTTTTACAGAAAAAGCATTAAATTTTTTAAATGAAAATAGAGATAATCCTTTTTTCTTGTATTTAGCCTACACGATACCACATGCAGATAATGAGAGTTTTTTAATTAATGAACATGGAATGGAAGTACCAGATTTAGGTATTTATGCTAATGAAGATTGGCCAGAACCTAAAAAGGCAGGTGCAGCTATGATTTCTAGATTAGACTCATACATTGGTAAAATTATGAAAACCTTAAAAGAAAAAGGGTTAGATAAAGAAACACTAGTTGTCTTTACGTCTGATAATGGTCCACATCAAGAAGGCGGTTGGAATTTAAATTTCTTTGATAGTAATGGAGAATTACAAGGAATGAAAAGAGACCTTTATGAAGGAGGAATTAGAATTCCTTTTATAGCAAAATGGCCCGAAGTTATAAAACCAGGGAAAACTGATGCAGTAGCAACTTTTTGGGATTTTATGGCAACTGCCTGTGATTTATCTGGCGCAGAGTTACCCAATTCTAGTGATGGTATTTCTTATTTACCCACGTTGGTTGGTGATAAAGAAAATCAAGAAAAACACGATTTCCTTTATTGGGAATTTGATACTAGTTTATCTAGACGCGCTGTGCGTAAAGGAGATTATAAATTGGTAACTATAAAAAAGAAAGGGATAAATGAAACTAGTGTCGAATTATTTAATATTCCTAAAGATATTTCTGAATCTAAAAATATTGCTTCGGAATACCCAGAAAAAGTAAAAGAATTAACAACTATTATAAATCAATTTAGAGAATAATAAGATTATGATGAGAACTAATTTTATGAAGAATAAAGAAAAATATATTACTGCATTTACTTTATGTTTTTTAGCGGTGAATGGAACTTTCGCTCAACTTAAAGTAAAAACTAATTTAGGACAAGAAGCTGGTTGGATGCCAAATGGTTGGGGTAGTTATACGATAGCAGTAACCAATAATAGTGACGCTAAAGTTTTAATTAAAGGTTATAGTATACAATGGAAAGGCGCTAAAGAAAGAGTAAATAAATTAGACAAAGAATTGGGAGAGAATGAAGTATGGAAGAAAACAGAAATAGGTCATTTGTCAGCAAAAACAGTAGCCGATTTTGGTAAAAAAAATCCAGTTAAAAAAGGATTTATTTTAGCCGAAGTAAATGGTAAGGAAAAGAAGTTTCCTTTTAAATTTGATATTCCTGCAGCTTATTTACCAGAATCTTCTAAGGTGATAACAAAAGGTAAAGTAGCCTTGTCTTTGCAAGAGTCTAGATATGAAAATTTTTCAACAATAGATAGAGCTATGATGTGGTTAAATCAATCTTATGTAGCAATGGAAGAACTTGTAGGAGGTACGCCTTATGAAGGAAAAACGATTGTATTTACAGAGAGTGTAGAAAATCCATATTTTGCATATGCAGGACAAAAAATAATTTTAAATACCAAGTTTGTTGGCAAGTCTATTGAAGAATTTGAGGATGGAATTTTCCCGTTTGGATGGATTCATGAAATGGGGCATGATTTTGATGATGGCATAGGGCAATGGTATAACTTTAATGGTCCGTATACAGAGTTTCAGGCAAATTTTAAGTTATGCTTTATAATAGAAACAATGAAAGAACAATCTTTTAGAATACCGGAAACTATTGTTGTAAAAGATTATCCGTTTCAAGAAAAAGGAAGAAGATTAAAAGGGAAAGAATTTGCAGAAAAATCTTTTTTATTCTTTGGTGATAAGTATTTGTCAGATGCTTCAAGAAAATGGGACAGTATGAGCTCAGATGAAATGCATTCGCTTTTTCAACGGATACAATATATGTACGGTTGGGATGTCTACAAGGGGTTTTACAGAACCTTTAGAACATTAAACACCAAAGGATTTACACCTCCAAAAGGAGCCGTAAATAAAATTAATTTAATAGCATTGGTATTAAGTAAAGAGGCTCATGTAGATTTAGTACCACTTTTTAAAACATGGAAATTTCCGGTAACTCAAGAAAAAATAGATCAATTAAAAAACACCTACCAACTTTAATACCTAAAAATATGATAAACTTAAAAAAGATTGTTTTAATCTCAGCCTTAGTAGTTGCTATTGGTAGCTGTACCGATACGTCTAAAAATAAAGAAACTGATACAATAAGTATGAATACTATAAAAGACAAAGACATAGAAAAAGTATACATAGATTTAAAAGAGAAATATGCCGTATTAAGTCCTAAAGTGATACAACCGGCAGAAGGGTATTTAGAACATCCTTATTTAATTCCAGCAGGTTTTTATAAGCAAATGTGGGATTGGGATGCCTTTTTTATGGGGAATTATTTTGCAAGTAAAGGAAAACCAGAGTATTTACAGTATTGGGCTTTGAACCTTATAAAAGGAGTAGATGAAGAAGGTTATGTTTCTGGTTGTGCAACTGTAAAAGGACCACGACCTATATTTGGTAAGTTTGCAATGAAACCCTTTTTGTCTCAAGGGGTATATTTAGCTTCAAAAGGATTAAAGGATTTTAATTGGGCTAAGCCATATTATAAAGATATTAAGAAAGTAATTGAATATAGAGAGAAAACGCAACAAGATAGTATTACTGGGCTATTCTTTTGGGATATTGCCATGCAAAGTGGAGCTGACAATAATGCTGGTTTAAATTACTTTATGGAAGATAAACGTTCTTTTTTAGCTCCAGACGCTAGTACTTGGCAATACAAAGAATACTTAGCGCAATCTGCACTTGCCAAAAAATTGGGGTATGAAGAGGATGCTAAGATTTATTCAGAGAAAGCAATTAAACTAAAAGAAGCTATTAATAAAATTCTATGGTCTAAAGAAGATAATGTTTACTATACAGTAGATATGGATACTAGAGCATTTTATAAAAGAATAAGTTATTCGTCTTTTTTACCATTGTTAGCAGGTATTCCTTCTCAAGAAAATGGTAAAGCAATGATAGATAGTTATTTATTAAATGAAAAACATATGAAGGCTAAATATGGATTTAGAACATTATCTGCTCAAGATGTTGATTATAATAATAAAAATATTATAGTTCCTTTTTCTAACTGGCAAGGTCCTGTTTGGCCAATTGCAAATTATATTTACTCAATTGGACTTAAAAATTATGGGTATTCTGATGATATTGCATGGTTAGGAAAAACATTAGGAGATTTACTTTTAAAAGACATTAACAAACATAATACAATGCATGAAAATTATGATGCTGACACAGGGAAAGCTCTTGCACCTAGTGATGATCATGTAGATGAAAATGGAAATATAGTAGGTTTTATTAGTTGGAATCTTTGTGTAGAAAATATTTTGGATGGTGTTGTTAATGATAATTGGACGTTATTAGAAATTAATTAATTTAAAGAAACTAAATGAGACTAAGGAATATCATATTAATTACTTTTTTATTAATTGCTCAAATTAGTATATCGCAGCAATTAACACATTGGGCTATAGATAATACCAATCAAATACGTTTAGATGCTTCTAGCGATAAAAATAATCCGTACAAAGATAATATAGAAATGTCTGGTAAACGGGTTTCAGGTATTGTGACTTATAGTATAGGTAAAGAAAAAGAATTGTCTGTTTCTAGAGAAGTTTTTTTTCCGCAATTGCGAACATTTATAAAAACGAATGATCCAGAGTGGAAGCATTATAGAGCTTATTTTAAAGACACCTTTTCAGACGCAATATTACCAACTATAGTTTTAAATAATAAAATTTATGCACCAGGAAAAGTACAAAATACATTTATTAATGGTAAGCTAACCTTTAAACATGCAGCTGTAGAAGGTATTTCTTTAATTCGTACATTTTATCCCTCTGCAACACAACGTTTATTCGTAGAACAGTGGACTTTATCTAATACAACTAATAATGATGTAGTTTTATGGGGAGATAAAAATGAAACAAGAAAGGATGTTAAAGGAGTTAAAGGGAATTACACATTATATACTAATAGTAATATAAAAAGTAAAATAGAATTAGCAGCGGGAGATTCTTATACCTTTTCTGTCGGTATTTCTGCAACTTTAAATGATGAAGAAAAAATAGTAATAAAAGGTGATGAAGTTTTAAAGGAGCGTAATACTTTTTTAGACGAGATGAAAAACGCTTTAGTATTAAATACTCCAGATAAAACATTAAATACACTATTCGAATTTTCAAAAATTAGAGCATCAGAAAGTATTTTTGAATCTAAATTAGGTTTAATGCATTCTCCGGGTGGTGGTAGGTATTATGTTGGGTTTTGGGCAAACGATCAAGCCGAATATGTAAACCCTTTTTTCCCTTATTTAGGTTATGACTTGGGTAATAGTGCAGCAATGAATATGTATAATTTATACATAAAAGAAACAAGTAAAGACTATAGTAATATTAGGTATTCTTTTGAAATGGAAGGAGATGCGCCTATTAATACTTTAGATCGGGGAGATGCAGCAATGATAGCCTATGGAGCAGCACAATTTGCATTAACCTCAGGAGATAAAAAGGTTGCAGAAAAACTTTGGCCATTAATTACTTGGTGCTTAGAATACAACAAAAGAAAATTAAATGATGAAGGAGTTGTATCATCAGAGTCTGATGAAATGGAAGATAGAATAGAAACAGGAAATGCAAATTTATCTACTTCTAGTTTATATTATGGAGCATTAAATTTATCGGCAGATTTAGGACATTCCTTAGGGAAGTCTAAAAGTCAATCCAGAAGGTATAAAAAAGAAGCAAAACAATTGGCGAAAGCCATGGATGATTATTTTGGAGCAAATATTGGAGGTTTATCAACTTATAAATATTATAAAGAACACACCAATTTAAGGCATTGGATTTGCTTGCCTCTTGTAGTTAAAATTTTTGACAGAAAAGATGCCACAATTAAAGCTTTGTTTGATAAATTATGGTCACCTAACGGTGTACATGTAGAAAAAAATGATGCTAATAAGGCAATATCAGAAATTTTTTGGGATCGTGGTACCTTGTATGCTTTAAGAGGAACTTTTTTAGCAGGAGCAACAGAAGAGTCTTTACAAAAGCTTAAAGAGTTTTCAAGTAAACGATTATTAGGTGACCGTGTTCCTTACGTTGTAGAGGCTTACCCAGAAGGAAACATGGCACATTTATCTGCAGAAAGTGGATTGTATTGTCGTGTTTTTACAGAGGGTATGTTTGGGATTGTACCAACAGGTTTAAAAAGTTTTAATCTTACCCCTAGATTGCCAAAAGAATGGAATGAAATGTCCTTAGAGAATATAAAGGCTTTTGGTGAAGATTTTAATATTGAAGTGAAACGTAAAAATAAAAGTTTAGTTATTGAAATAAAAAAGAATAAAACAGATAAGACTTTTAAAAGAACAATTAAAGAGGGGAGTACTATTAATATAAACTTATAACATCTTTTTTGCCCAATTAAACTAACACGGATTAAATACATTAGTTATAAAGAATGATGTAGGTTTTAATGTAATTCAGAGATAATTGCTGTGATCTAAACTTTCAAATTATATTAGAAATGTTGTAATTACTGCAACATTAAATGAACTTAATATTTAGAACATAATTTAGACTGAGTAAAATACAAACCTATTAATTGTTTAACACAAAGGTGTAACAGTTTTTAAAAATTTAATACCAATTAAAATTCTATGATAAACTCACAAAATTTAACAAGCAAAAAAAACACACTAGTACCTATTATAATTATTGCAGGTCTATTCTTTATTTTTGGTTTTGTAACATGGATAAATGGTGCATTAATTCCGTTTATGAAAACTATAAACGAGCTTACAGATGCGCAATCATACTTAGTAGCTTCTGCTTCGTATATTTCTTTTGTGGTTATGGCCTTGCCTGCATCTTATATTTTAAATAAAATAGGATATACAAAAGGGATGTCTTTAGGTTTAATTATTATGGGGATAGGAGCATTAGTATTTATTCCTGCGGCAGAGGCTAGGACTTATTGGTTATTCTTAACAGGTATTTTTATTCAAGGTGTTGGAATGACTTTGTTGCAAACAGCTGCAAACCCTTATATTACTATTTTAGGGCCTTTGGAAAGTGGGGCAAAACGTATTGCTATTATGGGAATAGCAAACAAAATAGCCGGAGCTTTAGGATCTTTAATTTTTGGAGCTATATTATTATCTGGTATAGACGAAGTTAAAGGAAAATTAGGATCTGTTACATTAGTAGAAAAAAATATTCTGTTAGATTCTATGGCTGATAGTGTTTTTATACCTTATTTAACGATGGCATTAGTACTTTTTGTTTTAGGGGGACTAATTAGAAAAGCACCTTTACCAAATGTAGAAGTAGAAGAGAAAGTTGAAGCTAATGCCGAAAATAGTTCTAAAACAAGTATTTTTCAATTTCCACATTTATGGTTGGGGGTTTTAGCATTGTTTGTTTACGTAGGAGTAGAGGTTATTGCGGGAGATACAATTATAGCTTACGGGATTTCCCTTGGTTTTACTGGAGAAGAAGCTAAATATTTTACAACATATACCTTAATGGCTATGGTAGCCACTTATCTCTTGGGAGTTATTCTAATTCCTAAGTACATAAAACAAAGTACAGCATTGAAAACAAGTGCTTTTTTAGGTATTATTTTTAGTGTCTGTATCATATCAACAACAGGGTTTACTTCAATATTATTTGTTGCAGCATTAGGTATTGCCAATGCTTTAGTTTGGCCAGCAATATGGCCTTTAACTTTAGGTGGTTTGGGGAAGTTTACAAAAACAGGTTCGGCATTGTTAATTATGGCAATTTCAGGTGGAGCAATTATTCCTCCATTATATGGGAAAATTGTAGATATAAATAAATTAAATTTAATAGGAGAAGGCTTAAGTCATGCCGACGCATTGGTAGTTTCTTCAACAGAAGGTTATTGGGTTTTAACGCCTTGTTATGCTTTTATTCTTTTTTATGCCGTTTCTGGACACAAAATTAAAAGTTGGAATAGAAAAAAATAATACACACAAAAAAAATAATTTCACCGAAATAAATATACGTTATGTTAAAAAGTAGTATTGACAAAGCAACAGGGTTTGAAAAGCGATTTGAGAATATAGGTACAGTAGTTTACAAAGATTCTACAGCAGCATCTATAGCTGTTGCAAAAGAAATAGCCAATTTAATTAATGTTAAACAAGCCCAAAAACAACCTTGTGTTTTGGGGTTAGCTACAGGTTCTTCTCCTAAAGGATTATATGCTGAATTGGTTAGGTTACATAAAGAAGAAGGTCTAAGTTTTAAGAATGTAATCTCTTTTAATTTAGATGAATACTATCCTATGGAACCTGATTCTATAAATAGTTATGTTCGGTTTATGAATGAACAATTGTTTAATCATGTAGATATTTTACCAACAAATTGCCATGTTCCAGATGGTTTACTATCTAAATCAAATATTGCAGATTATTGTGATGCTTACGAATCTAAAATTGAAGCCTTAGGAGGTATCGATATACAAATCTTAGGTATTGGAGGTAATGGTCATATAGGTTTTAATGAATCTGGTTCGCTTCAAAATTCTAAAACTAGATTAGTAGCATTAGATCATATAACAAGGGTTGCTGCAAGTGGTGATTTTTCTGGTTTAGAAAATACACCTAGAACCGCCATTACTTTAGGGATAAAGAAAATAATGGAAGCAAAGAGAGTTATTTTAATGGCATGGGGTGAGGGTAAATCTAATATTATTAAAGCCTCTGTTGAAGAAGAAATAACAAGTCGTGTACCAGCATCTTTTTTACAAGAGCATAATAATGCGACTTTTATTTTAGACAAGGCAGCCTCATCAAAATTAACAAGAATTAACTACCCTTGGTTAGTTGAGAAAATATCTTGGACAGATAAGCTAATAGGGAAAGCAGTATTAAACTTAGCTCTTCATTTAAAGAAACCTATTTTAATGTTAACAGATGCTGATTATATAGAAAATGGGATGAGCGATCTATTAGCAGATGCAGGTCCTGCTTATGATATTAATATAAAGATATTCAATAAACTACAAAATACGATTACAGGTTGGCCAGGGGGGAAGCCTAAATCTGATGATACTAAGAGACCCGAGCGTGCAGAACCAGAAAAAAAGAGAGTTATTATTTTTAGTCCACATCCAGATGATGATGTAATTAGTATGGGAGGAACTTTTAAGAGATTACATGAACAAGGTCATGAAGTGCATGTGGGATATCAAACCTCTGGAAATATAGCGGTTGCTGATGATGAAGTATTGCGTTTTGCTAGTTTTGTTTGTGATTTTAATTATAAGTTTGGTATTAATAAAGAAGAGGCGAAGAGTATTTATAAAAAAGCTTCAGAGTTTCTGAAGAATAAAAAATCAAGTGAGATTGATATTCAAGAAGTAAGAGATATAAAAGGTTTAATTAGAAAAGGTGAAGCAAGATCTGCTTGTCATTTTATAGGTATTCCAAATAAACAAATTCATTTTATGGAATTACCTTTTTATGAAACGGGAGCGATAAAGAAGAACCCGATAGGTGTGGGAGATGTAAAGATAACATCAGATTTAATAAAAAAGATAAGGCCACATCAAATTTATGCAGCAGGAGACTTAGCTGATCCACACGGTACCCATAAAGTTTGTTTAGATGCTATTTTTAAAGCAGTAAAAGAATTAAAGGCTAAAAATCTAATGGATGATTGTTGGTTGTGGTTGTATCGAGGTGCTTGGCAAGAGTGGGGTATAGATGAAATTGAAATGGCAGTACCTATGGGGCCTGATCAAGTGTTAGAAAAACGTAAAGGTATTTTTAAACATCAATCACAAAAAGATGGAGTTGTATTTCAAGGTGCAGATAGTAGAGAATTTTGGCAGCGTGCAGAAGATAGAAATAAAGAAACAGCTGATTTATATGATCAATTAGGTCTTTCTCATTATGCTGCAATGGAAGCTTTTGTAAGATGGAAGTATTAAGTAAATTTATTGTGAATAAAATGAATAAAGAACGGTTATGCATTAAAATATACCCTTATAACTTAGAAAAAGACATATTAATTGATAATTTACTGATTTACAGTAAGTACGTTAATTGGGTTAAAGGTGATTTTGATTTATACTTTATGACTGAATCTTTTAGTTTGAAAATTTATTTTCCAAATGGATGGTTTGAGATGGTAAGTTTAAACCTTGAAAATAATCAAATTTTACTAAAAATAGTAATTAATGGAAACACAAGTATATCTTGTAAAAAAATATTAGAAAGATTAATATCTATTTATATTCATTTAATAAAAATTGAAGAAGGACTATAATAAACTTATTAATTTAATTTGGTATAATATAATTTGGCAATTAGTATGTTTATTTGTTGTAATTATTTTTTCAGAGATCTTCTTTTGGTAATCTATATTATTTGTATTAAAGTAAAATTGTTTTTAGGCTTGCTGTTTTATTTATCATAATAATTAAGATTTTTGACAGGTTAGTTTCATTAATATTTTGTGCTAGCATTGCTCTTTTTTTAATAAACGTTCAATTTTATATTCAAAACGAATATTAGCATTTTTTAGGAAATGGTTAATGTTAGTATTCGTTTCAGTTGGGAGAATTTTATAATCTACTTCTTCAATAGTTTTACAAGTTGTAAGAATTTGAACAATAAGTGTTAGAAGTTTATTGTAATGCTATAAATATAAGGTTTCTCTATGAGAATAAAAAAACAAGGAAAAGTCTTTTAGAATATGTAAGTTTTGTATTCGTAAAAGAGAAGCTATTTTTATAACAGAATGACCAATTAATTAGGTTTTTATTTTTGAGGTGATTAGGTTAAAAAAAAAATATCCATTTAAGAAGTTCTCAAATTTGAAGATGTTTTATTGGCTTTAAAAAGACGTTGATATTGAGAAAAGCATAATGTTTTCTTTATTTAAAGTACTAATTACAGCAATTAATAATTTTTAAGATGATATGTATTGTTTTGGGGTAAAGAATACAAAAAATCAATTTGTTGTACCTATGTTGTACCTAAACAAAAAAAGTCAAGATATAAATCTTGACTTTCCGTACTATACTTGTAGCGAGAACGGGATTTGAACCCGTGACCTCAGGGTTATGAATCCTGCGCTCTAACCAACTGAGCTACCTCGCCATACTTTTGAGGCTGCAAATATAATAGAATTTTACAAACTGACAAGTAGTGTTGTAAATTTTTTTTAAAAAGAATTTATAACTATATTGTGAGCCTAAGAATAAAAGAATAATGGATAAAATAAAATTTGAACTTGAAATTTCAATTCACGCATCGCCGCACATGTTATATCAGTATATTTCGTCTCCTTCTAATTTGCAAGAATGGTTTGCAGATAAAGTGAACTCAAGAGGTAAGGAGTATAGTTTTACTTGGGAAGGTGAAGAAGAAATTGCAGAATTGATCACGAAGAAAACGGATGATAGAATTCGTTTTAAATGGTTAGAAAGTGAAGATGATGATAGTTATTTTGAAATTAAAATTGAGGTAGATGACTTAACAAAAGACGTTTCTTTAATTATTACCGATTTTGCGGATGATGAAGATGATGTGGAAGAAGCAAAACAATTATGGGAAAACCAAATAGATGAATTAAGACATACAATTGGAGCTTAAGTTTTAACCTTTATTTATTAGTAGTATTCAGTTAAAAAAAATTGCAGGTTTTGTAGTTTAATACGTATGATTTTAAAAAAAAACTCAACATTATTGTTGAGTTTTTTTATGCTTACATATTTTAAAAACATTAATTTTGTAACTCTAAAAAAACGTATTTATGATTAACTTTAATGGAGCATTATTAAATCCAGAAAATATAAAATTATCATCAGAAAACAGAGCTTTTAAATATGGAGATGCCATTTTTGAAACCGTAAAAGTGATGCATAAAAAAGTGGTTTTTTGGGAAGATCATTATTTTAGATTAATGGCTTCTATGAGAATGCTTCGTATGAAAATTCCTATGGAATTTACTTTGGAATCTTTAGAGCAAGAAATTTTAAAAACGGTAGCAGCCCAAGCTGAAGCAAGTACGTATAGAGTTCGCTTAAATGTTTTTAGAAAAGACGGTGGTTTATATACACCTAAATCTAATAAAATAGATTACACTATAGAAGCTACTGAAAGTTTTTATCAAATAAAGGAATCTTATTCTTTAGATGTTTATAAAGATTTTTATAATTACTCAGGGCTTTTATCAACCATAAAAACTAATAATAGAATGTTGAATACTTTGGCTAGTATTTTTGCAGATGAAAATGAATTAGATAATTGCATTTTATTAAATGAGAAAAAGGGGGTAGTAGAGGTAACAAATGCTAATATATTTGTAGTGAAAGGAAATGTTATCAAAACTCCTGCACTTTCCGAAGGTTGTATTAAAGGCATTACCCGCAATAAAGTAATTGATATTTTATCTAAGAATAAAGATTATACGTTAGAAGAAACTTCAATTTCACCTTTTGAGATACAAAAAGCAGATGAGGTATTTATAACAAATGCAATTATGGGTGTGCAACCGGTTACTAGTTATAAGAAAAAAAGTTTTACTACGGAAATTGGAAAGAAAATAGGGAGTAATTTAAAAGTATTACAGGTTGCAGGAAATTAATTTAAATTAAAATCGCTAGGAGCATTTGCCCAAAGCTTATAATTTCCTCCTTTTTGTAATAATTTATTTTTCCATAGGCTTTCATCATCCATAGAAAAAATATTCTCGAAATCATTATCGCTTATAAACCAAGAATTTTGATTCATTTCTTGGTCTAGTTGTTCTTTTTCCCAACCAGAATATCCTAAGAAAAATCGAATATCAGAGGTGTTTAATGCGTCGTTGTTTAATAGGTTTTTGAGGCATTCAAAACTTCCTCCCCAAAAAATGCCATTAGCAACTTCTATACTATCTGGGAGTAGTTGGGGTACTTTATGCACAAAGTATAGATTATCTTGTTCTACAGGACCTCCTTGATATACAGGGAAATTGCAATCAATTTCTGGTAATAAATCGTTAATAGTATAATTTAAAGGTCTGTTTAATATAAAGCCAACAGAGTTATTGGGTGTGTGTTCTGTAAGTAAAACAATGGTTCTATTAAATGCGCTATCATTTAAAATAGATGGCTCTGCAATTAATAATTTACCTTTATTTAGTTTCAATTTATAAGTTTAGAATGGTTCTGTTAAATGTAATAAAAATTTTCATAAAAAAAAACTCTCTTAAAAAAGAGAGTTTTATATACTTTAAAACTAAAGGTCTTAGTTTACAGCATCGCTTAAACCAGCTCCCGCTTTAAATTTAGCTACGTTTTTAGCAGCGATTTCTATCGTTTTTCCTGTTTGAGGATTTCTACCAGTTCTAGCTGCTCTGTTTGAAACAGAAAAAGTACCAAAACCAACTAATGCAACTTTATCTCCACCTTTTAAAGCAGAAGTTACGTTATCTGTAAAAGATTCTAATGCCGCTTTAGCTGCTACTTTAGAAATTCCAGCATCTGCTGCCATTGCATCGATTAAATCTGACTTGTTCATAATAAATAAATTTTTTAAAATTAATTGAATATTTTTTGCTTAATAGCTTAACAAATATAGATGGATTAAGGGTTTACGCAAATTAGAGTGCTAAAAAAGTACCCTTTTGTTAATAAATATGTGTAAATTGTTAATAAAGGTAGTTGTAAAACACAAAAATCTGTAAAAACCATACGGATAAAGGCTTTAGAAGACTTTCGCTTCAGAAGAAAAAGTATAGCCATTTAGTAAACTTTTTGCATCCATTTTTTTCTTTCCAGATAGTTTTATTTCATCAATAATAATGAAACCGCCATTAACAGCTACTTTCAACTCTTTCTTTGTAGCTAAAATTTTACCAATAATAAAATTATGAGCTTCTTCTTCCTTTTCTTTTCTAATGGCATAGATTTTAGCCGTTATTTCTTCCTCTCCATTTTTAATAATGGTCCAGGCTGCCGGAAAAGGATTTAAACCTCTAATTTTATTATAGATGTTTTCTAAAGAATCTGTCCAATCAATTCTACAATTTTCAGGATTCAGTTTAGAAGCAGATTTTTCTTCTAAATCGGGTTGTTTTGTTGTTGTTACTTTTTCAGTAGCAATGAGGTCTATTGTTTTACCAACTAAATCGGCTCCTAAAAACATTAATTTATCATGTAATGTACCAACTGTTTCAGTTTCTGAAACCGCTATTTCTTCTTGTAAGATAATTTCTCCTGTATCAATTTTATCATCAATAAAAAAAGTAGTTACACCGGTTTTAGTTTCTCCATTTATAATAGCCCAATGTATGGGAGCTGCACCTCTATATTCTGGCAATAAAGAAGCGTGTAAGTTAAATGTACCATATTTAGGCATTTGCCAAACAACTTTTGGTAGCATTCTAAAAGCAACTACAATTTGTAAATTGGCATTTAAATCTTTTAATTCTTTATTAAAATTCTCGTTTTTTAAGTTGGTAGGTTGTAAAACAGGTAAGTTTACCGAAGTAGCATATTTTTTTACGGCAGATTCATTTAACTTTCGTCCTCTTCCCGCTGGTTTGTCTGCTGCTGTAATAACACCAACTACATTATAATCATTTTCTACCAAATGCTTTAAAATAGTAACGGCAAAATCTGGAGTTCCCATAAAAACAATACGTACATCTTTCATAATTAGTGGATTAATTGGTATTTATTCTGATGATTAATTTTTATTTTATCATCGGTTAATAATTGTCGCAAATGTATTAAAATGTCTTTTTCATTCGCCACTAAAGACGCACTAATTTCTTGAGATGATAAAACTTGCTTATTCTTTAAAAGTTGTATTATTTCTGATGATAAATTTTTGGTAGGCTTTCTGTTTTCTGAAATACAAACATCACAAATACCACATTTTTCTGTTTTTATTTCATCAAAATAACTTAAAACCTGATTACTTCTACAAACGGAATTGTTATTTACAAAAGCAATTAAATCTTCTGATTTTTGTTTTTTCTGATGGATGAATTGCTTCATTTCTCTAGAACACCTGTTTATGGTGTAATCATCTTCTCTAGGTACTAAAAAAACTAGTTCGGCATCATTTTTTACGGGCTTATATGCAATAATATTATCGTTTTCTAATCGTTCAAAATTAGCTAAAACCAGATTAGTGGTTAAACCTGCTTTTTTTGCGATAAAAAATTCATCAATTTTTACTTCTTCCTCAAATAAACCTGCGTAGGTTCTTAATATGGAGTTGGTGAATTTTTTAAGCATTGGATTTTTATCCAAATAATTTAAAACAGTTTTACTACTTACTATAAATAATAAAGTAGACTTTTTATTATACTGATTGCTAATTTCTATAATTCCGTTATTGGCTAATATTTTTAGAGCAGTATCTACTTTTAATACGGAATAATTGTACTTTTTAGAAAATTCTAAAAGATTAAAAGAATATGACTCCTCGCTTAATTCGCCTAAAGAAATTCTAAAATATTGATATAATTTTTTGTGAATATCTTTAATTTCTGGGATGCTTAAAAGTGTTTTTTCTAATCGATCTTTAAATAATATAATATCATTTTTATTAAATAATAAAACGGCAAATGATTTTTTACCACTTCTACCAGCTCTACCGGTTTCTTGTACGTAGTTTTCTATACTTGTAGGTAAATCTAAATGAATAACCAAGCCAACGTTTGCTTTGTCAATTCCCATACCAAATGCATTTGTAGCCACCATAATGGGCGTTTTTTCGGTCATCCAGTTTTCAAAAGAACTGTTTTTTTCTATGGATGATAATCCTCCATGATAAAAAGAACTTTTAAAATTATTTGCATTTAAAAACGCGGCAATTTGAGTTGTTTTTTTTCTGGAATTGACATATACAATTGCAGGTGTTTTCGTTTTTGTAAATATTTGAAGTAAGCGTTGTAATTTATCTTCAATGGTAAATATTTGATATGCTAAATTTTCTCTAAAAAAAGACTTTTTAAAAAGTTGAGGGTCTTTTAATTGAAGGTTTGTAGCAATATCTTCAAGAACTCTTTGGTTTGCAGTTGCTGTTAAGGCGATAAAAGGAATATTGGGTTTTAGTTCTCTTAAAATATTGATATTTCTGTAAGAAGGTCTAAAATCATGTCCCCATTCAGAAATACAGTGTGCCTCATCAATGGCAATTAAATTGATGTTTAATTCTTTTATTTTTTGTTGAATAAAATAAGACTGCAACCTTTCCGGAGAAAGATATAAGAATTTTATGCTTCCGAATTTAACATTGTCAAACAAGGTAATCATTTCATCTTGTGTAGAGCCAGATTTAATGCTTGTGGCTTTAATTCCTTTTTGTGTTAAGTTTTCTACCTGATCTTGCATTAAAGCAATTAAAGGAGAAATAACCAAACAAACACCTTCTTTTGCTAAAGCCGGAATTTGAAAACAGATAGATTTACCGCCACCTGTTGGTAGCAATGCAATGACATCTTTTTGAGCCAATGAAGCAGCAATGATTTCTTCTTGTAGGGGTCTAAATTCAGAAAATCCCCAATATTTTTTTAATATTTCTTTTGGAGCAATCATAAATCGCAAGCAAGCGAATTAACAACAAAATCGGCTCTTTCTTTTAAAGATCCAAAAGGAATATTAATGATGGTGTATCCTAAATCTGTATAAGATTTCATTAAAAATTTGTCAATCTCTAAAGTTTCTTCAAAAGATTCATAACGTTCATTATCTGTAGTATGAATGTCTTCCCAAGGAGAAAAATGAAAAATTTTGGTGTATTTATAGTGGTTGCTTTTTTCGAAAAATGTTATCGGGTATTCTGTTTTAAAATAATCCATGTATGCGTGAACATCTGGAATTCCTCTATCAAAAAAAACAATTTTTTCCTTGCTTTTAGTCGCTTCTAAAAATTGTTTTTCTCTACCTTCTAAAAGCATTTTGCTAAATAATAAAGGTTCTGTTAAGAACAGTTGGTCAATTCCTTTTTTTTGAGCCTCTAAAGTTACTTCTCTAGAAATTTCGGGCATACAAAAACACCCTCTATTTGTTAATTCATTTATAACCGAAGTTTTTCCCGTTCCTGGTCCACCTATTAAGACTATTTTTTGCTGCATTTCACAAAAATAAATGAATCTCTTTATAAAACTAATTTTTAATGTAATTTTGTTTCTTGTTATTTATAATTAATTTAGATTTAAGAACATGTTTTTATGAGTGATAAAAAAGAGTTTTATGCAAAGTTAAAAGAGCAACTAAATGGTACTACTAAATTTCCTGCAGATTATTTGTATAAATTTATTGTGCCTACAGATGCCAATCAGGTGCAAGAAGTAGAAGATTTATTTAACGATTCTGGAGCCGTAATAAATACAAAAAAGTCTAAGACCGGAAAATATGTGAGCGTTTCTATCGTATTAAATATAGAAAGTGCCGATAAAGTGATTTCGTATTATTTAAAAGCTGAAAACATTAAAGGAATTATATCATTATAGTTACGTATTTTATGAAGAAAATAGTTTTATTATTAGTTTTAGGTGTATCAATATCTGCCTTCTCACAGAAGAAAGATAAAACATTAGTTACTATAGACGGAGAGAAAACAACTGTTTCAGAATTTAAAAGAGTCTATGAAAAAAATTTAGATGCTATAGATAATAAAGAAGCTAAAAGTGTTTCTAAAAATTTAGACTTGTATATTAATTACAAGTTAAAAGTTAGAGAAGCTTATAGTATTAATTTAGATACTCTGCCTTCTTATAAGAGAGAAATGGAAACGTATAAAAACCAACTTTCTGCGCCCTATTTACAAGATACTACGTTTATAGATCAGTTGGTAAAAGATGCTTATTTTAGAACAAAAAACCAAGTTAAGGCAAAACATATCTTATTAAGATTACCACGAGAAGCATCACCAAAAGACACTTTAATGCTTTATAATAAAATCTTAGCATTAAGAGAAAGAATTCTAAAAGGTGAAAAATTTGAAGCAATTGCAGCACAGTATTCCGAAGATAAATCTGCCCAAGATGATCCTAAAACAGGAAGAAAAGGGAATGGAGGTAATTTAGGTTATTTCGCTGCTTTTAATATGGTGTACCCCTTTGAGGTAGCCGCTTATAATACTAAAGTAGGTGAAATTTCTATGCCTTTTAGAACACAATTTGGATATCATATTATGCAAGTAGATGATTTAAAAGAGTCTAAGGGTGAAATAGAAGCGGCACACATTTTAATTAGAGATACAACGGCTGTAGGTAAATTGAAGATAGATAGTATTTATACCAAATTAAAAAATAAAGAGAAATTTGAAGATCTAGCAATGCAGTACTCAGAAGATCCGGGTTCTAAAAAGAATGGAGGTAAGTTAGGTAAATTTGGTACAGGTAGAATGGTAAAACCATTTGATGATGCCGTATTTGCTTTAGAAAATATAAATGATTTTTCTAAACCATTTAAAACTCGTTTTGGTTGGCACATTGCTAAGGTATTAAAGAAACATCCTATTCAATCTTTTGATGAAATGAAAAAAGAGTTAAAAGAAAAGGTGAAAAAAAGTTCTAGAATGCAGTTGTCTGAAAAAGCAGTTGTAAATAAATTGAAAAAAGAATATACTATTACAGAATTTGAAGATGCTAAAAAGATTTTAAATAAAAAAAATCTAAGAGCACTTCCTATAGATTCATTACAGAGCACAATTTTAAGGATAAATGATAAAAATATTACACAAGAAGCTTTTATTAAATATATTAGAAATAGAAGACATTTAGCCGTTTTTAAACTTTTTGAAATGTTTGAAGAGGAAGAAATATTAACGTATTACAAAGAAAACTTAATTTATACAGAACCAGAATATGCATATACTTTAAAAGAGTACGAGGATGGTTTGTTGCTTTTTGAATTAATGCAAGAAAAAATATGGACAAAATCTTCTAGTGATACCATTGGTTTGCAAAAGTTTTTTGATACACACACTACTAATTATAAAACAACTGATTTAAAAAGTATAAAAGGTCAGGTAATAAATGATTATCAAAACTTTTTAGAAGAAAATTGGATTGCAGATTTAATAAAAAAGAGCAAAATTAAAGTAAGTAAAAAAGAATTGAAAAAATTAATAAATTTTTACAAAAATAAATAATGAAATATTTAGCTATCTTATTTTGTCTTGTTCTTTTTTCTTCTTGTGATTTTTTTACAATGAAAGAGAAAGAAACCAATACTTCAGAAATTGTAGCTATTGTTAATACAGAAAAGCTTTTTAGAGAAGACTTGGTAAATGTTTTACCTAAAAATATAAGTAAAAGTGATAGCCTAGTTTTAGTGAAAAGCTATATTCAGAATTGGGCAATAAAAAGACTTTTACTAGAAAAAGCTAAGAATAATAGTTCTTTAGAAACGATGAATCAAATAGATGATTTGGTTAAAGATTATAAAGAAAGTTTGTTAATTAATAACTTTAAAGAACAATTAGTAAAACAACAATTAGATACTGTTATTTCTGATGAAGAACTCTCAGCATATTATATGTTGAATAAAGAGAATTTTAAATTAAATGAAGAACTTGTTAAAATAAAATTCCTTCATGTAGATAAGAATATAAAAGACAAAAAAAATATTTTAAAGCTTTTTAAATCCGATAGTATTAGCGACCTAGAAATATTAGAAAAACAAGAACTAAGTTTTAAATCTTATCAGTTTAACGACTCTGTTTGGACGCAATTAGATAACATTTTGTTAAAACTTCCTTTTTCAAAGGAAAAACTGTTAAAAAAAACAAAATTCATCGAAAAACAAGATTCAATAGGTTTATATTTGGTGGCTATAAATGACGTGTTAGAACGAAACTCTATAGCGCCTTTAAGTTATATTACACCTACAATAAAACAAATGATTTTACATAAACGTAAAATTGAATTATTAAGAGAGATAGAAAAAATAATAGTAAAAGATGCAACACAGAACAACAATTTCAAAATATATTAAAATCTCAATTTTCACCCTTTTTCTAGGGTTTTTAGGATTGCAAACATCAGCACAAAAAGTAAAGATAGATGGTGTAGCAGTGGTTATTGGTAAAAACATTGTTTTAGATTCTGATATTGCTAAATTTAAACAAGAAGTAGAATTAAGAAGTGAAGGAAAAGTAAAAATTACAGATTGTGAAATGCTAGAAGAACTGATGCAACAGAAATTATTGGCGCATCATGCCATTGTAGATAGTGTTACTGTTTCCGACTCAGAAATTATGTCTAGAGTAGATAGAAGTATCCAATACTTTACACAACAATATGGTAGTGAAGAAAAAGTAATTAAAGCGTATGGTTTTAATGATTTAGATGATTTAAAGAAGGAATTGTCTACGGTTCAAACAGAAAACCTTTTAATAGAAAAAGAGCAACAAAAAATTACAGAAAAGATTGATGTTACTCCAGAAGAGGTGCGTTTGTATTATAATGGATTAAAAGAAAAAGGAGAATTACCTCAGTTTCCGGCAGAAATAGAACTTGCTCAAGTAGTTTTAAAAGCAATACCTACAAAAGAAGAAACAGACAGAATTATTAATAAATTAAATGAACTAAAAAAAGAAATAGAAGAGGGATCTAGTTTTAGAATGAAAGCTATTATTAATTCTGATGATCCTGGAGTAACAAGTAATGGAGGTGAATATACGGTAACAAAAGAGTCTGCTTTTATTAAGGAATTTAAAGAAATGGCATTTACTTTAGACGTTGGTCAAGTTTCTAAACCATTTAAATCGCAATTTGGTTATCATATTATGCAATTACATGCAATTAAAGGGAATACAAGAGTTGCTTCTCATATATTAATGCAACCAGAAATTCCTGAAGAAAAAATGAAGGAACTTAAAGATAAAGCAGAACATATTATTTTAGAAATTAAAGGAGGAGAATTAACTTTTGAGGAAGCTGTTAAAAAATATTCTAATGATGATGACACTAAGAATAATGGTGGACTTATTGTTAATCCGTCTACAGGAGAATCTAAGTTTGATTTAACCAGAATGGATCCTACTTTTTATGCAAGAGTAAGTGATCTTAAAAAAGGAGAAATGACAGACCCTTTTTATGATGAAGAGAGATCTGGTGATAAAATGTACAAGTTCATTTTAATGAAAGATAGAACAGATACGCATGTTGCAGATATTGTTGAAGATTATGTGAAAGTACAACAACTAGCACTTCAAAAAAAGAAAGAAGAAACCATTACAAAATGGTCTAAAGAAAAAATAAAAGATACCTACATTAATATTGGACCTGCGTATAGTAAATGTACGTTTGAGAAGAACTGGAAAAAAGAAGTAAATAAATAATGTCTGACGTAAAAGCAGTAAAAGATTTAGTAGATAAATACAACAAGTTAAAAAGAGAGATTGGTAAAGTTATAATTGGGCAGCATGAAGCTGTTAGTTTTACTTTGTTGTCTGTCTTCTGTGGTGGTCACTCCTTATTAGTTGGAGTGCCGGGTTTAGCAAAAACGTTGTTGGTAAATACTGTTTCCGATGCTTTAGGATTGGATTTTAAAAGAATACAATTTACACCAGATTTAATGCCTTCAGATATTTTAGGAAGTGAAATTTTAGATGAAAACAGACATTTTAAATTTATAAAAGGGCCTATTTTCTCTAATATTATACTTGCAGATGAAATAAATAGAACACCTCCAAAAACACAAGCAGCTTTGTTAGAAGCAATGCAAGAGCGTTCTGTAACAGTTTCTGGAAATCATTATAAATTAGACTTACCCTTTTTTGTGTTAGCAACACAAAACCCAATTGAGCAAGAAGGAACGTATCCGTTGCCAGAAGCGCAATTAGACAGGTTTATGTTTTCTATTTATTTAGAATATCCTTCGTTTGAAGAAGAGGTAGCTGTTGTAAAAAGTACAACGGGTAATAAAAAAGAAATTATAAAGTCATTATTTTCTGCAGAAGAAATTGTTGAAATTCAAAAACTAATACGTAAAATTCCTGTTGCCGATAATGTTATTGAATATGCAGTTCGTTTAGTAGGTAAAACAAGACCGAAATCTAAAGAAGCTACAGATTTAGTAAAATCGTACTTAGATTGGGGAGCAGGTCCTAGAGCATCTCAAAACTTAATCTTAGCGGCTAAAGCACATGCGGCCGTAAACGGGAAGTTTTCTCCAGATATAGAAAATGTAAAAGCAGTAGCTATCCCTATTTTATCGCACAGAATTGTAAAAAATTATAAAGCAGAAGCTGAAGGTGTTTCTGTTGCAGATATTATTAATTCTTTGTTGTAAAACGAACTCTAGAGGTATAGAGAAGTCGCTAAGATGTAAAGAAAAACGCAAAGTTCGCAAAGAATTAGGTGTTAAAACTTTGCAAACTTTGCGTTTATTTTTTTACAAGAATTTATTCGTTTTCAAAAAAGCTAAACACATTTCCTCCATAACGTTTATCATAACTATGCTTTTCATGTTTAGTTAAATCTGTGTGTTTAGAGTGTTCAACAATTAAAATACCATCTTCTTTTAGTAAATTTTTGGTAAAAACCAAATCCACTATTTTTAAGAATTGTTCTTCTTCAAAATCATAAGGTGGGTCTGCAAAAATAACATCTGCTTGTAAAGAAGTCTTTTCTAGAAATTTATAAACATCACTTTTAAAAGTGTTTATAGGTAAATCTAAGGTTTTGGCAGTTTCGTTAATGTATTTTATGCAACCAAAGTGTGCGTCTATGGCATAAATTTCTTTGGTTCCTCTAGAGCCAAATTCATAACTAATGTTTCCTGTACCAGAAAAAAGATCTATAACAGCAATACTATCAAAATAATAAGTGTTGTTTAAGATGTTAAAGAGCGATTCTTTAGCCATATCTGTTGTAGGACGAACAGGTAAGTTTTTAGGCGCGGATAAACGTCTGCTTTTGTGTTTTCCAGATATTATTCTCATGAATTTAAAAGGATATAATTTGAATGTTTAGAAGCATCTAATTGATTAAAAATTTTGTTATCACTTTCTAAAAAGGAAACATTTCTAATATATTGATACGTGATTTTATAAATTTCAGAAGCCATTTCAATATCTCCAATAAAAGATAGTTGAGTTTCTTCTACATTTAATTTTAATTGTTCGAAAGTAAATAAGATATAATAAATAAAATCTTCTTTTGTTTCAAAATTAAATGAATTTGTAAATAGGAGCTGTTTATTTTGAAGTACAACAATGTCAAAAGCTTCTTTTGATACATTTACAAATACCTTTTTTTGATCAGAATTATTGAAAGTAATTAATTTTTCAATTAAAATGGTTAAATGATGTTTGTATTCAAACTCACCAAAGTTTTGAAATAAGTAATTATTAATATTTACATAAGGTACATATACGTTTTTTGCGTTGATGCTTTCTATATCATCATAAGCAATAAAATCTGTAGCTAATGTTTTTATATTAAAATTAAGATATTCAGAAAGTATTTCTTCATTAAAATATTGATTAGGTACCAAAGAAAATAAATTATTTTGATGTATAACTAATACAGATGAAAAGTCTTTTTGCAGGTGTATATCTGTTTTAAATATTTCTTCTATTTTTTTTAATAGATTTTCTGGCGTTAATTGTTTTTCTTTAAAGATGTATTCAGAAAAGTAAAAGGTTTCTTTTGATGCATTATTTGTTATACAAAAAGAAAATCCATCCAAATTAAATTGGATGGATAACTTAGTATCTTTTACGTGTGTTAAAGTATGTATACTATTCTTCTTTATCACCGTCTTTTTTGTCATAAGAAGGAGGCCAATTACCTCCAGTTGTAACTTCATCTAAAGAACCAACAGAAACATATTCTCCTTTAATTTGATCTGTAGCAATTTGCTCTAATTCTTGTTTAAGAAGAGATTCATCCATTCCTTTTAAAATGTCTTGTTTTGCTGTTTTAACATAAAATGTTGGTACTACCATTCCTGGTACTTTTTCTACAGTTCCTACTTCTATTTCAAACTCTTTACCTGCAACGCCAGGTACTTTAAACATTTCTTTATAGTTTTTCCCTTTAAAGTATTTAGAAACAGGTTCGTAACCAATAGTATCTGTTTGTCTTTTTTCTACATCAATGATAATACCACCACCTCTGTGTTCTTTTTCTACAATAGTTTTAGTTTCTGTTAAAGCTAATTTAGCGCTATCAATAAACTTTATTAAACCAGCCTTGTCTTTAGTGTATGTACCTGTTACTTCAAAATGCTTAACTTCTGCATCTCTAATTATTTTTAAGTTTTGAATAACTTTAGAGTATTTTGCAACTTTATTTTTATTAAAAATAATCGGTTCCATTATACCATAGTATATTTTATAAACTAAAAAAGCGGTTAATGCCAAAAGAGATATAGAGGCAATCCATCTTAATTTTAATGGTAAAAATTTAACTATAATAATAGCTAGTAATACTGCAGCTATAAGAGCTGCCAAAATCATTCCAAGTAATCCCATTGTAAGTATTTTTTTTTAATAGTCTTAAGGCAAATCTACAATTTTTTTTTTATGATAAAAACTTTTATTTACAATTCAATGTATCTTTGTTGTATTAATTTTTATATGATAAATAAAACATCCAATTTTTACGCAGAATTACTGAAAAAATTTCAACATTTTCCAACCACTAAACAAAGCAAATTATTACGGCTTTTAAGCGATTTTAGTTTTACAGAGGACACAGATGCCTTGTTTTTGTTAAAAGGGTACGCAGGTACCGGTAAAACAACTAGTATAAGTGCTTATGTAAATAGTTTAGTAAGCATCGGTAAAAAAGCAGTTTTATTAGCTCCAACTGGTAGAGCTGCTAAAGTAATTTCTGTGTATTCTAAAAGACCTGCATTTACAATTCATAAAAAAATATATTTTCCTAAAAAGCAATCAAATGGTTCTGTAGGTTTTGTTTTACAACCAAATAAGCATAGAAATACGGTTTTTATTGTAGATGAATCTTCTATGATTCCGGATAGTAGACAAAATCAGAAATTATTTGAAACCGGCTCCTTATTAGATGATTTAATTCGTTATGTATACTCTGGTCATCAATGTAAATTAATTTTTATTGGAGACACTGCTCAATTACCTCCTGTTAAATTAAAAATTAGTCCTGCTTTAGAAGAAGACACCTTGGTGTATGATTATCATAAAAATGTTACATCAATAGAGTTAGATGAAGTTATGCGTCAGCATGAAGACTCTGGTATTCTTGCAAATGCAACGTTATTAAGGTTGATGATTCAAAATGATACCACTAATTTTAAGTTTGATATTAATTTTCCTGATATAATTAGATTAGATGATGGTTATGATATTGAAGATGCTTTGGTTACCGCTTATGATAGTGATGGAGTAGAGGATACTGCATTTATTGTACGTTCTAACAAAAGAGCAAATGAATATAATCAACAAATTAGAATGAAAATTCGAGGGCAAGAAAATGAAATTTCTGCTGGAGATTATATTATGGTGGTAAAAAATAATTATTATTGGTTAAAAGAAAATTCAACCGCAGGTTTTATAGCTAATGGAGATATTTGTGAAATTTTAAAAATATTTTCTATTAAAGAATTGTACGGTTTTAAATTTGCAGAAGTAGAAGTTCGTATGATTGATTACCCAGACATGCAACCTTTTGAAACGGTTTTATTGTTAGATACACTAACTAGTGAAACGCCTTCTTTAACGTATGAAGAATCTAACAAATTGTATCAAGCAGTAAAGGAAGATTATGCACATATAAAATCGAAGTCAAAACAGTTTATGGAAATTAAAAAGAATGTGTTTTTTAATGCATTACAAGTAAAATTCTCATATGCCATGACCTGTCATAAATCTCAAGGAGGACAATGGAAAACGGTGTTTATAGAGCAGCCTTATTTGCCAGAAGGAGTTTCTAAAGAATACTACAGATGGCTATATACCGCTTTAACTAGAGCGCAAGAAAAATTGTATTTAATTGGTTTTAAAGATGAATTTTTTGAAGAATAGCGATAAAATAGGATTTAAAGAAAGCGCTAGAAGTAATTGAAAACGATGTTAACGCAGCAGGTAGTTAATTGCTATACTACCATATTTATGCCCGTAGGTATATCTTAAATCTTTAGATTTACTAGTATTATAATTAAAAGAATATCCAAAGTTTAAACGATTAACGGTAAATTTTAAACCTAACTCAATATCAAAAACAATTGGTTTTAATGCATTCGTAATTGGACTAGTTTTGTTTAAAAAACTACCTTGTAGAGTGGCATCATAAGCAGCATATCGCAACATTGGTTTTATAAAAAAAAAGGATTCTACTTCTCTATAATAATCTGTTTGGTTATTATTTAAATTAGTATTAAATGCAATTGAATTTGCTAATTTCTGAAGTGGTTTTAGCCCAATTCTACTATAAAAACCTGTAGAAATATTTGTATAAACAGTACCAAGATTTACCTTGTTAACCCAAGTGATATCAAAGTTATTATCAGTAGTTTCTAAGATGGTTTTTAAATATTCTGCATTAAAATTTAGTGCAAAAGCATTTTTTATTTGATATTTCCATCCTACTGCTTTTTTAAAACCATACATATCATGTATAAATTCTTGTAATTCTTCTGCATAAGAATTAGTACCAATTACCCCAATTTGAGCAGATGTCTTAAAAATTTGATTATTTTTATAAATCCTTTTTATACCGAAACTTCCATATAAATATCCTGCAAAAGGTCTATCTTGGTCATTTACATCTTCTACTGTAGTTTTGTAAGGCGTATACATTTCTTGCCCTATTTGCCATTCTAAAATGCGTTTTTCTAAAGAGGTTTTTTTCTTTTTAGAAAGATATCTATACGTTAAAAAAATGCCACTTGTATAATACCTATCTCTATGGGCAGAAACATAAAGATCGTTATCTGTTACTAGGCTAATTTCTTTAGTAAATTTTTCTTGTGCAATTGTATAAGAAGAAACAAACACAATAATAGTAAGGATAAAATATTTCATAAAAGACAAATATAAAAGAACTTATTTAAAATGATGATTTTTTTATGTAATTCTAAAAAAAAGTAGTTATTTTAGTCCGAGTAAATAGAATTTATGGAAATTAAAGAGGGATTAAGTTCAGAGGACTTTCAAAGCGTTAAAAATAGTCAAGAATTATTAGCGTTAATAGAGGAGAAGAATGCTGCTAGTAAGAAAGTAAAAAAAACAATGATATATAATGAAGAACTAAGGTTGCTTCAAATAGAACTTGTTAAATTACAAAGATGGATATCTAATAACAACAAGCGTGTTGCTATTATTTTTGAAGGACGAGATGCAGCTGGTAAAGGAGGTAATATTCGTAGATTTATGGAACATTTAAATCCGAGATCTAGTAGATTGGTGGCTTTAAACAAACCTACAGAAATAGAAAAAGGGCAATGGTATTTTCAACGATATATAAAAGAATTGCCAAATCCTGGAGAAATTGTTTTCTTTGATAGAAGTTGGTACAATAGAGCGGTTGTAGAACCTGTTATGGGTTTTTGTTCAGACTTACAATATAAAGAATTTTTAGTGCAAGTACCAGAATTTGAGCACATGATGTACGAAGATGGTGTTGTGATTATTAAATTTTGGTTGTCAATTTCTAAAGGAGAACAATTAACTCGCTTTGAAGGCAGAAAGGAAAACCCATTAAAAAGATGGAAATTTAGTCCTGTAGATAAACAAGGACAAATTCTTTGGGATAAATATACTTATTATAAAGAAGAAATGTTCTCTAAAACGCATACTTCATACAGCCCTTGGATGATGATAAAGACAAATGATAAAAAAGTAGCAAGACTAGAAGCTATTAGACATGTTTTATCTCAGTTTGATTATGAAGGGAAAAAAGAAGCAAAAACAGTTTTAAATCCAGATCCTAATGTAGTAATGCGTTATTATAGATCTAATACAAATATAGATTAAATTTACTATGGAAATATCGTCTAAAAATTTAAAAAAATTAAACTCTAAAAAAGGCCTTTTAGCACTTTTATCTAAAGAACCTTTAAATATAGATAGAGCCATTAGATATGTAGATTATCAAAGAAAACTGGAAAAGTTACAGGTAGAATTGATACGTTTACAAAAGTGGGCTATTAATAAAGAAGAAAGAATAATTGTTGTTTTTGAAGGAAGAGATGCTGCCGGAAAAGGAGGAGCTATAAGAAGGTTAACAGAACGTATTAATCCACGTCATATGCGTATTGTTGCATTATCAAAACCCACAGAAGATGAGGAAACACAATGGTACTTTCAAAGATATATAGAACAACTACCTAAAGCAGGCGAAATTGTTTTTTTTGATAGAAGTTGGTATAATAGAGCGGTAATAGAACCCGTAAATGGGTTTTGTACTCCGGAAGATTATAAAATTTTTATGAATCAGGTAAATGATTTTGAAAGAATGATTTTAGAGTCTGGAATTCATGTTGTTAAAATTTATATGTCTATTTCTAAAAAAGAGCAGTCTAAACGTTTTGAGGATATAAAAAATAATCCATTAAAGCAATGGAAAATGACCAAACTAGATGAGAAAGCTCAAGATTTTTGGGATGAATATACAGAGTATAAAAATGCGATGTTTGAAAAAACAAATACAGATATTTCTCCTTGGAAAATAATTAGAGCAAATAGAAAAACAGAAGCTAGAGTAAATGTTATTAACCACATTTTAAATAGCATTCCTTATGATAAAGATTTAGAAGTTTAAATATTTTTTAACAGAAAAAAGAGACATCTATTATATTTTTTGGAATTGTGCATTTTTATCTATTTAGTCAAACTTCCTTACAATATGTTAAAAAGTCTTTCGCTATTATCTCTTTTATCTTCTCTAAAGTAAAATAAAAGTTTATTTTTACGCAAATTTTACAACACAACAAATTTATAATGAAGAAATACACGTACACAGAGAAAAAAGACACGCGTTCAGGTTTTGGAGATGGTTTAACAGAATTAGGTAGAACAAACCCAAACGTAGTTGCCTTATGTGCAGATTTAATTGGTTCTTTAAAAATGGATCAATTTATTGAAGAAAATCCTGAAAGATTTTTCCAAATAGGTATTGCAGAAGCTAATATGATTAGTATTGCAGCAGGATTAACAATTGGAGGTAAAATTCCGTTTACAGGTACATTTGCTAATTTTTCTACCGGTAGAGTGTATGACCAAATTCGTCAATCTGTGGCGTATTCTGGTAAAAATGTAAAAATTTGTGCATCGCATGCTGGAGTTACTTTAGGAGAAGATGGAGCAACACATCAAATATTAGAAGATATTGGTTTAATGAAAATGTTGCCAGGAATGACCGTAATTAATACGTGTGATTATAACCAAACAAAAGCAGCAACGATTGCAATTGCAGATTTTGATGGACCTGTATATTTACGTTTTGGTCGTCCAAAAGTACCTGTATTTATGCCAGCTGATGAAAAATTTGAAATTGGTAAAGGAATTCAATTAACAGAAGGAACTGATGTAACTATTGTTGCAACAGGTCATTTAGTTTGGGAATCTTTACAAGCAGCAGAACAATTAGAAGCAGAAGGAATCTCTGTAGAAGTAATAAACATACACACAATTAAACCTTTAGACGAAGAAATTATTTTAAAGTCTGTAGCTAAAACCGGTTGTATTGTTACTGCAGAAGAGCATAATAAATTAGGTGGTTTAGGTGAAAGTGTTGCTAGAACGTTAGCTTTAAACACACCAACTCCACAAGAATTTGTTGCAACAAATGATACTTTTGGAGAATCTGGAACACCAGAACAATTAATGGCTAAATATGGTTTAGATGCTGCTGCAGTTGTAAAAGCTGTTAAAAAAGTAATTTCTAGAAAATAATTACGTTTTAAGTTTTAAAGTAGTTTAATCTTTAAATTAAAAATAATGAAAAAAGTAATTTTAATGATGTGTTTGGCTTTTGGATCTATCCAAATGTCTAATGCTCAAATAGATTTTGGTATTAAAGCAGGGGTTAATTATAATAATACAGGTAACGATTCTTTTAAAACTACTGGAAGTGATGTTATAAACGGAGCGAAAGCTAAATCTGGTTACCATGCAGGTATTTGGTTTCGTGGAGATTTGCCTGTTCTTGGTTTATATTTAAGACCAGAAATAGTGTATACAGAAGTAAAAAGTGAATATGCTTTAAATACTATAAAATCTGATTACGATTTTAAGAAACTAGATGTTCCTGTTTTAATCGGGAAAAAGTTTTTTGGATTTGTAAACGCTTTTATTGGTCCGTCTTTACAGTATGTAATAGAAGATGATTTTAAGTTTAATAACTTAACTACAGATGATTTTGATAAATTTTCTGTAGGCGCTCAAATGGGACTTGGTTTAGAATTTGGAAACTTAGGAGTTGATGTTCGTTGGGAAAGAGGTTTATCTAACTCTGAAGCTAAATTTGCTGATAAGTTTACCGTAGATAACAGAACAAATCAAATAATATTTGGACTTTCTTTAAAGTTATAAATACATAGATTATTAAACACCATAAAGCTCTTGAAATTTTCAAGAGCTTTTTTTATTTCTATCATTTAATAGTAAAAGCTTCGTTTACTGTTGTATAAAAAATTGAGTATTCCTTCTTTATATTACAATTATTTTTTATCATGTACTAGTTACTCAATTTTCATTTTAAAAAGTAATTTAGAATTTTCTCTAAAGCGATATAAGAAGTCTTTATTCTATTTTTAAAGCAGACTGAATAGTTGGAGTACTTTTTTTTAGATACGCTTATTCAATCCTTTTTCTAACAGATTTTATTTACATTCTTTCTAAGCATCCAATTTATAGTAAAAAACAAAACATTCAACAAAAAAAAAGACTCTTAATTTCTTAAGAGTCTTATGTAGTTTTTTATAATTTTAATTAATATCCGGATTCAAGTAATCTGGTAAGTCAGGATTGTTAGGATCGCTACGATCGTTAGCAGGATTTTCATCATCATTAGCATCTTCATTTATCGTTAGAACACCATCACCATCATCATCCGTATCTAAGTAATTAGCTCTACCATCTAAATCGGTATCATCATTTAACGGATTTAAATCTCCATCAGGATCTTCCATTATAGAAGGCACCCCATCATTATCATGATCTGTATCTTTTACAAAGTCATATAAATCAATATAAAAAAGAATACATTCATTTGCTAAAATACTACTTGCTCCAAATCTACCATAACCTAAACCAGAGGGGATAAATAAAATTCCTTTACCTCCGTTTTTATAAGTAATTGGGCCATTATCTGTAATATTATCACCTCCTTTAAAATTAGTGAAACCATGAACCCATCCACGAATAACTCCATTTTTTAAAACTCCATTGCTATAATAAGGAACTAAATTTAGCCAAACATAATCATTATAATCAAAAACGTTACTAATAGTTTCGGTATCTACAATTCTTTGTCCATAATATTTAACAAATACAGAATCCATAACTGTTGGGTTTCCTTTGTCTATTGTTGGAGTACCTACACTATTTACGTAATAATATAGATTGTAATCTATATCATTTTCTTTAACCTTCATCGTTTTTAGATTCTCTTTATCATCGTATAAAGCCGTTTTTCCAGGAACTAAGGCTTTAATAGAATCTATATCAGTATCAAAATAATGATTTTTTAAAAATTGAACTAGCGTGTCATTATCTATTAAAGCTTGTGCTTCATAATCAAAATCATCTACCTCAGAAGAAGAGCTACTACCACAAGAGTAAAGTAGTATCGAAATAATTGCAAAAGCAAAAATATGTTTTATTTTATTCATTTATTCTTAATAATTTGAGCGTGCAATTTACCAATTTTATACCTTTGTAAAAAGACAAACGTTATATTTTAACTATTTTTATGAGAATTGATAAATATTTGTGGTGTATTCGAGTTTATAAAACAAGAAGTATTGCAACAACAGCATGCAAAAAAGGCCAAGTTAAGATAGATAATAAAAGCCTAAAACCTTCTAAAGAAGTTTTTGGAGATGAATTGATATTCGTTAGAAAAAACCAAATCAATTATCAAATAAAAGTTTTAGATTTACCAAAAAGTAGGGTTGGAGCAAAAATAGTAGATCTTTACAGAAAAGATGTTACGCCTAAAGAAGAGTTTGAGAAAACAGATCTTTTAAAATATGCCAAAGATTACTATCGAAAAAAAGGAGCAGGTAGACCTACAAAAAAAGATAGAAGAGATATAGATAATTATCAAGACGATACAACAGAAGAAGTATGACAACACCAGGTAGCATTATATTAAATGAATTGCAAATTTCTCAAAAAATAAGAAGGATTGCGTATCAAATTTACGAAACTAATAGTTCTGAAAAAGAAGTTATATTGGCCGGTATTGTGGGGAATGGTTATCTGTTTGCTGAAAAATTGATGGAAGTTTTACAAGAAATATCTCCTATAAAAGTAACTATTTGTAAAGTTAATATTGATAAAAAACATCCTTTAAAACCAATTACCACTTCTTTAAATGTTGAGGATTATAAAAATAAACCTTTAATTTTAGTGGATGATGTTTTAAGTTCTGGAACTACCCTAATTTATGGAATTAAGCATTTTTTAGACGTCCCTTTAAAAAGGTTTAAAACAGCTGTATTAGTGAATAGAAACCACAAAAAATATCCTGTAAAGGCAGATTTTAAAGGGATTTCTTTATCTACCTCTATAAAGGAACATATACAAGTTGAGTTTTCTGGAAAAGAAGCTGTAGCTTATTTAGCTTAATATTTTTTCTAATTCTTCTGCAACTTCTGTTTTAGTTTTATTGTCTATTTTTACAATCGTTTTTGCTTGTTCGTAAAAAGGGCGTCTTTCAAAAAGATGTTTTGCAACAAATTCAGGAATTTTATCATCACCTAAAGACGCTATTAAGGGTCTTTTAGCCTTTTTTCTAATTAAGCGCTCTATCATCGTTGCAGTGCTACCTTGTAAATAAATAGAATTTGCATCAGAATTATTAATTTCTTCCATATTATTTGCATAACAAGGTGTTCCGCCTCCTAAAGCGAGGATATATTTTTCGTCTTTATCTAGAATTTCTTTTAAATATTTGTTTTCTATCAACCTAAAATATACTTCACCTTTGGTTTTAAATATTTCAGAAACAGACATTTTTTCTTTTTCAATAATATAGTCATCTAAGTCTAAGAACTTCATAGACAGTTTTTTAGAAAGTCTTTTACCTATGCTAGATTTTCCCGAAGCCATATACCCTAATAATACTATTTTCATTGATTTTTATTTTTATGCAAATATCTATAATTTTTTTTCATTTTAATGGTTATAATTCCAATGTTTGATTGTATATTTGCAACCGGTTTACAAAATAGACCTGGTAGCTCAGTTGGTAGAGCATCTCCCTTTTAAGGAGAGGGTCCTGGGTTCGAGCCCCAGCCCGGTCACAAATAAAAATGTTAAGCAATATGCTTAACATTTTTGCTTTATACAAATGCGCACGTGGCGAAATTGGTAGACGCGCAGCCTTGAGGGGGCTGTGTTCGCAAGAACGTGGAAGTTCGAATCTTCTCGTGCGCACTTCAAGTATCTGTATGTAGTACAGTGTTTTAGGAGTTTATTTTGATTTTAACAAAAATTAAAATGAGACTAAAAAAAGCATTCGTGCCCCCAATCGTGCCCCTTAAAATTCATAAAATGACTTTTTCAAAACCTAAAATATTTATACCCAAAGAAAAAAATGCAGCAGGTATTTTAAAACCTAGTGTTGCTAAAGGCAAATACTGGTACGTTAAATATTCTTATAGGAATCCTAAGACTGGTAAGATGGAAAAATTTAAAGAAAAAGCAGGAATCAATAGGCACAAAACCGTTACCATGCGAAAAATGGCTATTAGGAACCTTCGTATTGCCGTCGAACAATTTTTAGCACTTGGTTATTCTCCTTTTGAATATCGCAAAGTAGATTTAGCAGATAAAAAAGAATGGACAACTGAAGAAGCTTTAGAAAATGCTATTACCGAAAAACACAAAGTCTGGAGTGCATCTACCATTAACATAAATAAATTCCCTATTAACGTTTTTATTCGTTATTTAAAAAAACATAACCTTTACCAAAATGATATTAAAACGATAACCAAACGACATGTTATTCTTTTTTTAAATAATCTTGGTAAAGATAAAGGTAAGCCAGTTAATGCAACTACTAGAAACACCTACAGAAAAACAATAAGTAGTTTATTTAATCAAATGGTTGCTGACGATATTATTGATAAAAACTTTGTAGAAGGAATTCCTAAACTTGCATCTAAACCTAAAAAAAATATTCCCTTTCGTAAAAAAGAAATGGAAACTATAAAAGAACACCTACTAGAACATGATCCTTATTTATATTTTTTTATAAAATTTGTGATGTATGGTTTTTTTAGACCTGTAGAAGTTTGTAGAATAAAAATTAAGGACATCAATATAGATCGTAATACTATTTCTGTGCAGAGTAAAACAGAAGATGCTACTGCAAATACGGTATTTCTTACCAAGCAATTAAAAGAAACCATTGCAGAAATGGATTTACATAAATTTGATACTGAATATCACTTATTTAGTTCAAAATTAGAACCTAGTAATTGGCTTGTTGAGGATACTGTAAAAAGAACATATTTTGGTAGACGTTTTGCTAAAGTAAAAAAAGCCTTAAATTTTGATGAAAATTACGGTATCTATTCCTTTAGACATACTGCAGCCATAGATATTTTTACTACTTACAAAGAACAAGGTTTAACAGATTTAGAAGCCAAGCATAAAATGTTACCAATTACAAGACACAAAACTGTAGATAGCTTAAATAAGTACCTCCGCGATATTGGAGCATCTTTACCTGAAGATTATTCTGATGATTACAGTTTAGATTTTTAAATAATTATAATTAATATAATATCACTATATTTAAGTTCTTTTTCGAAAAGTCTTTTTAAAGACTTTTTCATAGCAATTTTACCCACCTCTCAACGATGTGGGTTTTTATTTTTAATAAGAAATTAAATTTACTCTTTATATTATAAAATATAGAATGTCACTTCATGAAAATTAAATTTCCATAGAATAATTATCATCTTTAATTAATAAATTAAAGAATTATAATATGTTTGATTATCCCTTGAAATTTAAGGTATAATCAATATATTTGTTTTGATATAAGCCGTTATGTGCAATTTCCAACAAAATTCTCGATTCTAAAGCATGATAGAAAAATTAAAAAGAATACTCAAACAAGAAGATACAGTTTTATTTATCGGGTCAGGAATATCATTATGGTCAGGTCTACCTACATGGGGAGGAATGATTCAAGAACTTATTGTCTTTATTAAAGAAAATGGTTTAGATGCAACTTTAGCAGAAAATGAACTTAAAAGAGGAGACTATTTACAAGCAGCAAGTTACGGTTTTGACAAATTAAGTAAACCTCAAGTTGCTGAATTTATTAGAGGAGCAAGTCGACTAGGTGTTGCGCAACCACATGATATACATAAAAAAATCATCTCACTTGGACCCACTTGTTATATAACAACTAATTATGATAAGCTTTTAGAGTTAAGTTTTCAGAAATGGAAATCTGATATCTACCTCAGAACAGTTGTAAATAACCAACTTACAGAAACAGCTGAAATTGTAGGTGCCAGAGCGAATAATTTTTTATTCAAATTACATGGTGATGCAGAAAATTCAGATACAATTATTTTAACAAGAGAACAATATAGAGTTTTAAGTTTTGGAGGTGAATTACAACATGCTCTAGATTCCACTAAGACTTTAATGTTGAGTAGACCAATAGTATACATTGGTTTTGGACTAAGAGATCCAGATTTTTTATATTTAAAAGATTTGCTAATTAACACATATAAAGGTGGAGCTAGAGATCACTATGCAATAATGCCTGATATTGGTAGTCAGGAGAAAGAATATTGGCTAAGAAATTTTGGCATTCATTTAATTGATTACCAAACCATTGAAAAAAATGACGGAAGAAGAGATCATTCTCCTATATTGAAATTACTTGATGATTTATTATCTATAAAAATTGATGAGATAGAACCAAATCTCATATTGACTTCAGAATTCATATTAAGTCTTAATAGGCATGCTGCTAAGAACATAGACTTTAATATTGAGAGATTACACCTTCCTCTAGTTGTTCATCCCTTAGAAAGTACTCAAAGAGAAAATTATGACTATAGATTTCACGAAGCTCCAGTCGAAAAATTACTTGACAATGGACCTGATAGACTCATTCTAATCGGTCTACCTGGAGGAGGTAAAAGTTATTCAATAAAAGCTAGTGTTTCTAGACTATCAAAATCTCTTGCAGCGAGTTGCATTGAAGACTCCGTAAAAATAAATGAAACTATTATACCTATATATGTGGACTTAAAACTTTATCAAGGAGATATAGTTGAATTATTAGAACAAAACATTCCTGTTGGAATGAACCTATCATTATTATGCACGCATTTTAAAGTTAAAATATATTTTGATGCATTTAATGAAATTCCTAAGAAATATATTGAATCTAAAATTTGGAATTCTGATTTCGAAAATCTACTGAAAAGTCATTCTTTTTCTCTTGTCATATCTTCTAGAACTATAGATGGGCTTGAAGAATTAGAATTTTCAGAGTTTAACTTAGACACTATTGACAAGGATTTCATCAAAACAAGCTTAGTAAAAAACCAATTTGAACTAAAAGGTCTATTCAGAAATGAAATCATAAGTTTATTACAAAAACCATTTTTTTACAAACTTATATTTGAAAAGAATATAAAAATTGAGGCTGATACAAATCCTCAAAAAATATATCTCAACCTAATCAACCTAATTAACAGAAAACTCAATGATAGGTTTCAAGTCAACTTTAATCTATTAAAACCGCTTTCAAATATCGCTATGGACGCTATGGATAGTGGTGAGGAAACATACGCCTCAGAATTATTAGAAAAGTATATTGAAGACGAATTAATAATAGATAACATATCTTCTGTTCCTGCTTTAGATATTGTTAATTGGTTAATATCACAAGAGTTAATAATACCTATTATTAATGGAAGAATGAGCTTCTTTCATCAATCTGTAACAGAATATTTAGCAGCATCAAAGTTAGCAACACTTTTCACTCAGAATAACTCAATACTTAAGGAAAAACTAAGCTATAGAAGATGGGATCAAGCTCTATACTTAACACTTAGCCTCTTAAACAACGAGAATGCTCATAAGTTTCTTGAAACTGTAGTAAGTGTCGATTTTGAGCTTGCAGTATCATCCGTTAAATACATAGAAGAGAGTACTGATGAAATCGTAGGTCAACTTTTACATAGGATTGAAACATCATCAGGTGAAGACGTTGAATGGCTAGATCAAGTCGAATATAAGTTAAGAACATCTCTACCTTTTTCAGAACCTCATATCCCAATATTAAAAAATTTAATTAATAAAGGAAATTCTTTGGGAGGTATTGCTGTTGGGTGCGTTTTAGATTTATTAGGATATAATTTTAAAAATGAAGCATTGAATTTACTTGTTTCCAATTGTGATGATTATAACTTTTGTAGTAACGTAGGAAGAAGTATTAAAAAATTTGTAACAATAGATGATCTTCCTTTCCTCACAACTTTAAGCCAACAAGTTCAAGAAAAACTAAATTCAAAAATTGTCAAAGAAGTTGGAGGGTTTAATTCTGCTCTTGGAGATATACTAGAAGAGCTTAATCCTAAAGCTGTTTTGTTAGCCTTTTATAACCCTCAAAAAACGAAAAAAGAACAAATTGTGCAAATTAATGTATTGTGCAATTATTTAAGGGACTGTAGAAATAACGATGGATTAAAAATCTCAGCTGATCTTTTAATTGCAGGTATTGATAAAATTGCTGTAGAAATATATTTTATCGTTAGATTTTCTAATAAAGAAGATAATATTGACTATTCAATTTTCACAACTGAACATATTAGGTCTTTATTTGAGATTGTTAAGCGTCAAAAAAGTTCTAATTCGGAATGGGCACTAGGAGCGCTATATTATATCTTTTCAAACAGAAAAGATTTGATTTATTATCTTGAGAAAGATATTCCTCAAAGTAGTGGAATGATAAAAGTCGCATTATGCTATTCAATATCAGATCCGACTAATCAAAAGTTTGTTTTTAATGCATTTGAAGACTTTCTTTCAATTGATCCTGACAATCTATCAAAAGAAAACTTTGAACTTTTAGGCCATATGCGAGAACTAAACTGGAGTGGACAAGAAAATCTATTCGTTAAGTTGTTAAAATTAAGGAATACAGAATTAGCATATAACCTATGTGACAGGTTTGCTCTACAAGAAGATATTGGAAACCGACATGTATTCGAAATTGGACCAATAAATTGGTGGTTAGATTGGTTTATTGAATTCGATGAATCAAAAAGTAAAAAGTGGATGTTTGCTGATAGAGTACCAAGTGTAATTTCAAATTATATTTCTGCTGATAAAAGACGAGACTATATTTCTGAATTTAATAATCCTAATTCCAAATATCGCAACATATTGGTTAATGTTATTTTTAAAAAAATGAATGGTTTGAAGTTAGAAGATTTTACTGAGGAGTCAATTTCTTACATGATTGAAACACTTAAAAACACAAAAAAACATCTAATTGCAAATAGTGTTTTACGGACAATTGCAAATGAAGAGTTTGTAATTAACCGTTTGTTGCCATTAAGAAGTAGTGCTAAAGATATAGAGCGCAAAAACTTGGAAACTTTAATTGATGAAATCGGAAGAAGACATAAAAGAAGATATTTAATAAAGTAAAAAAAAGCACATAACACCGTGTATAATTAATGGCTAGTTTTAGCTTGCTTACGAAAATTCTTGCGGATTTTCTATTCAGTTTGTAATTGCTAAATTAGGTGCTTAAACACGCCACTAACCATACACAACAACGTTACAAATAATACATAAACGATGAGAAGAACTCTTACTTTTATTGCAATATTTTCTTTTTTACTTTCGAGTGCTCAATATAAAAAAGGAATAATTTTTTTAACAGATTCAACTGAAATAAAAGGATTAATTAAAGTTAGAACACTTGATGGAATCAAATATAAAGAAAATGACAGTTCTTCGGTTAAAAAACTAAATGACAGACAATTAATTGGTTATAATATTACTGAAGATGGAATTGAAACTAAATATAGATTTAAAAAAATTGAAAGTAAATTTAAGAATAAACAAAGGTTCGGACCTGGTAGAAAAATAAAAACTGACCAAAAAATTAGAATGAAAATAGTTCGTTCAGGGAAAATAAATTTATATAGCGTATTTGTTTCAAATGCAGGTTCTGCTATGGGAATGGGGCTACCTGTTTCATCAGGAAATTTATATTATATTGAGAAAGACAACAAAACAATAAAACTTGGAACCAAAATTAAAAGTAAATACTATTACTTGTTTGAAGATTGTCCAGAATTAATAAAAAAGATAAAAACAAAAGAATTAAAACATACGAATTTAATTGAGATAATTGAATACTATAATAAAAACTGTGATATAGAAAATTAACGAGTGAAAAAAGTACTATTTGTAACACCGTATAAACTTTATTGCTGGTTTTGGCTCACTTGGGAAATTCCTCCGGAATTTCGCCGTTCGTGTTTTATTTAGTAAATTCACTGTTTAAACAACGCAACAAAGCTTATACAACAACGTTGCCCAACATTAAAAACTGACTCTTGAAAAGATTAGGAGAATATATAAAAGACAACAAATTAAAGGAATTAAGTACTTTAATTAACAAACGAATATATCTGATTAAATGTTCAAATCTTGGAGCAAATCTGAAAGAAAACATTTACACAGCAAACTTATTCGAAATTCCATTTTTCTGGAAAGATGAACTTGGAATTGAACAATCAAAAAAAATTGAATTTCAATCTGAATGGAATGAAGAAAAAGAAACTCTTATAGATTATTATAACTTGAAAATTAAGGTTGTTGAAAGAGAAAAGTTTGTAGAAAGTTTTGAGAATGTGTTGAAAAAAACCTCAAAAAAAGGAATTAACTCAAACATTACTTTTTCTGAATTTATGATTTCAGAGATTTTAATACTTTCAAGAGAGGAAGTTGCAGATGAACAAATTGAAATAAGACACGACGAAGGAATATTGTTTATTGACAAAAACGGGAATAGAATATTATTGTCAGCTGAAATAAAATGTACTGGAGAAGTTGAATTTATAAATAATTCATCAGTAATTGAAAAAAGAATAAAAGAACTGAAAATAAGAAAAACGTTGGGCAACACCGTATAAATTTTATTGCTGGCTTTAGCTCACTTGGGAAATTCCTCCGGAATTTCGCCGTTCGTGTTTTATTTACTAAATTCACTGCTTAAACAACGCAACAAAGCTTATACAACAA
>NZ_JALCZP010000139.1:0-412 GCF_023555435.1 Polaribacter sp. Z014 | reverse complement strand
AGACTTTTTTTGCTCCCTCTCTAGGACTCGAACCTAGGACCCTCTGATTAACAGTCAGATGCTCTAACCAACTGAGCTAAGAAGGAGTTTGCGACACATAAAATGTGTTTTGCGAGTGCAAATATACATTTTTTTACAACCTATGCAACTTTTTTTTACAAGAAAGACGAGCACTATTATAAAGCACTAATAATCAACAACCAAAAATTTAAAACCTAATTAAAAAAACACATAACTTTTTGACTTGATCCAAAAAAACACATAACTTTTTGTATTAATCTAGTATCAATAATTTATAGAACCAAATAATTTTTAGTCATAAAAAAAAGCCTTATCAATTAAGATAAGACTTTTTTTGCTCCCTCTCTAGGACTCGAACCTAGGACCCTCTGATTAACAGTCAGATGCTCTA
>NZ_JALCZP010000138.1:0-415 GCF_023555435.1 Polaribacter sp. Z014 | reverse complement strand
ATTTTTTATCACCCCCTTTTCAGTCGACTTGCTCACTGAAAACGGTGAACTAAAAAAACCCCATAAATGGGTATTGTGGAGTATATAATACTGCCATACATTTGTAACGTAAGTAATCTTTCCCCCAAACATAACATACATTGTTTAAGATTTCTTAAATAATTATTCAAAACTAAAAGCGATTAAAGTTTATCTTAACTTTAGTCGCTTTTTATTGTTATAAATACTATTGAAAAAAACCTCAAAACATAGTTTTGAGGTTTTACGTTTAACGCAACTCTATAAAATAGATCCTTTAGAACAAACTATAAATATAATTATCACTTACTAAATTGAAAATATACTTATAAAATAAAAGTTTAAAGAATTATATTTATGCAAAATATTTTTTATCACCCCCTTTTCAGTCGACTTG
>NZ_JALCZP010000137.1:0-417 GCF_023555435.1 Polaribacter sp. Z014 | reverse complement strand
TTAACTGTATATAATAATGACATTCAAAATTCTGGAGACTATTCTAGAACATTTGATTTTTCTGCTTTAGAAGACGGAATTTACTCTGCTGAGTTAAATAAAGACTTCGAAATTGTAATTAAACAATTTTATGTTGAAAACGGATTGGTTACTTTCTTAAACAATAAGAATGAAAAAATATTTAAACCAATCATCAGAAATGAAGGACATTTATTATATGTTTCTAAAATCGCTTTTAACAAAGAGCCTTTAAAAGTTGTTATTTATTATAAAGGGAATACGATTTTATCTGAAACCATATCTGGTAACGATCTTTTAAAAAGAGTGTACAAATTATCAGAAAAAAAAGTTGGTAATTATACTGTAGTTATTAATTCTGATGACAGAACTTATACCAACAACTTTACAATATAAAAA
>NZ_JALCZP010000136.1:0-427 GCF_023555435.1 Polaribacter sp. Z014 | reverse complement strand
CCAAATTTAGCAATTTTTTATACAAGGTGTTGGCAAATGCGTTATTTTATTTCCATTTCCATATTTCGTTCATTTTTCAGATTATTTTTAATTTAGAACAACGCATTTCAGTAATTTCCATTTTTCAGGCATTTATAATTCCGCAAACTTGATAAATTAAATTCTGAGTAAAAATTCCGCAATTTTGATCTTTAAGCGTTTGGGTGTTTTCTCACGAGCTTAATTCCGACAATAATTTTCATTTTGTTTAATTTTTAGAAAATTCTCAGCCTTTATAAATGATGTTTTAGAGAAAATTCCGCACAATTTTTGTTCTGTATTTTGCTCAATTCCGCCCAGTTTAGAAATTCACATTTGAGTGATTTCTCCGCAATTTTGATTTCAGCGTTTGAGTAAATTCCTTTTTGGTGAAACTTTGAAAATTCTC
>NZ_JALCZP010000135.1:0-434 GCF_023555435.1 Polaribacter sp. Z014 | reverse complement strand
TTAAGATTTCTGAAATAATTATTCAACACTAAAAGCGATTAAAGTTTATCTTAACTTTAGTCGCTTTTTATTGTTATAAATACTATTGAAAAAAACCTCAAAACATAATTTTGAGGTTTTACGTTTAACGCAACTCTATAAAATAGATCCTTTAGAACAAACTATAAATATAATTGTCACTTGCTAAATTGAAAATATACTTATAAAATAAAAGTTTAAAGAATTATATTTATGCAAAATATTTTTTATCACTCCCTTTTCAGTCGACTTACTCACTGAAAACGGTGAACTAAAAAAACCCCATAAATGGGTATTGTGGAGTATATAATACTGCCATACATTTGCATTGTAAGTAATCTTTCCCCCAAACATAACATACATTGTTTAAGATTTCTTAGTTATTTGAATTACTCAAAAAGCGGTTAATAGTTTAT
>NZ_JALCZP010000134.1:0-437 GCF_023555435.1 Polaribacter sp. Z014 | reverse complement strand
ATCTAAAGCTAATTTTTGCACATGAAATCGATCTATAACTAATACTGCTTTGGGAAATGATTTTTTAACGATTAACCCCATGTTTCCTGCCATGTTTATGGTTACTTCTTTTACTTTTTTTTCGTTGTTTTAAGGACAGTTTATGAAAGACTCTAATAACATCTTCTGCTTTAATACCTTTAATCATAGTTATTAAAGCACCTTTCTTTCCATTCGCATTTTTATTAGTCACTATAGTATATAAATCTCCATTAGAAAATGCTGGTTCATCTATGGAAAGATAACTTCCAATATTTTTAGGAAAAAGCAACCATTGTTCAGCATGCGGTTTTTGGTTCCATAGCTTAAAATCACTTAAATAATCTTTGTATTGTCTCTGTAAGTTTCTAGGGCTTACTCCGTAAAAGGTTGCTACAACAGATGTACTTGAAGCATTA
>NZ_JALCZP010000133.1:0-455 GCF_023555435.1 Polaribacter sp. Z014 | reverse complement strand
CCTTTAGAACTTACAATGGAAAATACTGGAGAAGTACATTTAATGGTAGATCAAATTCAGAATGTTTCTAGAGACATTTACATTACAGATAAACTTACAGGAACTTCTTATAACGTTAAAGATAAGAAAGCTACTTTAACTTTAGCTAAAGGTGTGTATACAGATCGTTTTGTACTTGCCTTTAAAGAAGCTACAGTACTTGGTTTAAATGAAGATATTTTATCTGCACAAACAAGTATTTATGCAGACAATGATAATAACAATATTATCATCTCTAAAAATCAAGAAGTAAACATTCAAAAAGTAGAGTTATTCGATATCCTTGGTAAAAAAGTAAGTACTTGGAATATTAATGAACAAAAACCTACATACCAATTAGACATTAAAAAACAAATAATAACAGGTGTCTATATTGTAAAAATGAATACCAATAAAGGTACCATAAGTAAAAAAGT
>NZ_JALCZP010000132.1:0-461 GCF_023555435.1 Polaribacter sp. Z014 | reverse complement strand
CAACGTTGCAAAAAATTGCTCACTCACTCAAACTTCTGAAAAAATTAGCGAATAAAACTCTTGAATTTTAAAAGTTAAACACTCTCTCGCGAGTGGAAAATTATGAAAAAATTTTGTTTGTTTTTTATAGAATTTAGAAAGTTTAAGAAAAATGAACTTTGCGGAATTGAGCAAAATAGAAAAAAAATTGTGCGGAATTTTATTTTAAACATAATTTAGAAAGGCTGAGAATTTTCTAAAAATTAAATAAAGTGAAAATTGTTGTCGGAATTAAGCACGTGAGAAAACACTCAAACGCTGAAAAACCAAAATTGCGGAATTGAGCAAAATGCGGAATTAAAATGTTGGCGGAATTTTCACTCAAACGCTGAATTTAGAAAATAATAAGAAAAATTGGAAAATAAAAAAAGCAACATTTTGCAACACCGTGTATAAAAAATTGCTTATTTTTAGCTTAACCG
>NZ_JALCZP010000131.1:0-478 GCF_023555435.1 Polaribacter sp. Z014 | reverse complement strand
CTTAAAATCCAGTGGTCAGTAATGGCCGTGCGGGTTCAAGTCCCGCCTTCAGTACAATAACCGTTGTTAATCTTTTGATTTTCAACGGTTTTTTGCTTTTAACCCCAGCCGCTCCTCACCTTTTTTTTAAAATTATAAAAAATAATTCGTAATAACATTTAACTATTTTTAAGATAATACTCATTTTAATCAAATGATAATTAACACATTAATAAAAATTACAATAATTATTATTAATTTTTTCTTTAAATGTTGTAGATTATCATTAAAGGTGGTATCTTTGCAGCCCTTAGAAACAAGGACAACAGTAAAAAGATCTTTTAAATAATACAGAAAGTAAGTTTTGATTAAAATATCAATTTTTACTTTATATAAAAATTCCAATGCTGAAGTGGTGGAATTGGTAGACACGCTGGACTTAAAATCCAGTGGTCAGTAATGGCCGTGCGGGTTCAAGTCCCGCCTTCAGTACAATAAC
>NZ_JALCZP010000130.1:0-478 GCF_023555435.1 Polaribacter sp. Z014 | reverse complement strand
CAAAATATTCTAATAGCCCTTCGGGCAACAAATAACGGGCTAATTCTGTATTCAAAATCTAATTACTTTTTTTCCAAAGATAAGATTCTCCCCAACAATTATTCTTGATCCATTTTATTGCTAGGTACATTAGTTAACTTATATACGTAAGCTACTCTTATTTAAGCTTGATCCTAGCTCTGTCAATACAAAAAGAGGGGATCAAGTCAAAAAGTTGTGGGATTTAGAAATTAGGCATAAATATTTGAGAGTCTAAAAAGGAAAAATTTGATGTTTCTAACACCTCTAAATTGTGCTCTAAAGGCCTTAATTTTAGCATTAAAAGATTCCGCAGAAGCGTTTGTACTTCTATTGTCAAAATAGTTGAGTATATTCTGATAATGTATAGACATTGTTCTAGCAATGCTATTAAAGCTTTTAAACTTCGCTTGTCTTACATTTTCATCCCATTTAGCAAGTCTAATTAAGGCAACAGTTT